>JAIEPP010000342.1 GCA_019748335.1 Xanthobacteraceae bacterium | reverse complement strand
ACCGCAGCAGAAGAAGCAAATCAAGCCGGCGCAGGCGACACCGTCACTGCGTGAATTCTTCGGGGGTTTTGGCTCGACGCCGGCGCCGGCCCCGCGTCAGATCACGCCACCTGCGGCAGCACCGCGTGCGCCGACTGCGCCGGGCGCACCCGGCGCGCCGCGTCCGCCGGCCAACGTCGGACGCTCCGCGGCGGTGCCCGACGGCAGCATCACGCGATAAAAAATGAGGCCCTCATGGTGAGGAGCCGCGACTTCGCGCGTCTCCAACCATGAGAGCCCCGATGCTGCTCATCCATGGAGACGCCGTTTCGCGGCGCCTCCAGCGACAACGGCAGTGCCGTTGCACGGGGATGAGGAAGATCAGCCGTAATAACGCCAACGTTGCGGCGGACGGCGCGGCGGGCGCGTCATCATCAGTGCCAGCGCAAATCCGATCCCGCCGGCGATCAATAGCGAGCCGAGCGGATTTTCCTGCACGGTCTGCGCCACCGCTTTCTGACCGCCCCGAATGGCTTCGCCGCGGTTGTCGTAGGCATCCTTGGCGTAGTTCACGGCGGTGTCGGTGGCGTCGCTCACCGCATCCTTGGCCTGGCCGTACAGATTCTGCACCGTGCCTGCCGCTTCGCGCGCCCGGCCTTCGGCCTGCGTCTTGGCGTCGCCCGTCATGTTACCGACAACGCCTTCAGCCTTCCCGGCAAAATCCTTTGCCGCACCCGCGATCCGATCCTTGTCCATCTTGGTCACTCCTGTTTCAGGGGATGTAACTGACAAACCCCGATCAGGTTCCTATGGTTCAAAGTATAAGCCCGCCATCGACCACCAGCGTCTGGCCGATGATGTAGGACGACAGCGGCGACGCCAGAAACAGCGCGGCGCCGGCCATGTCGGCGGGGGTGCCGAGCCGCTTCAGCGGAATCCGCTCGATCGCGCCTTCCAGCCGCTTCGGATTGGCCGTCGTCGCCTTGGTCATCTTGGTGTCGACCAGGCCCGGCGCGATGCCGTTGACGCGAATGCCGTTCTCGGCCCACGCCTCGCCGAGCGTGCGCGTCAGACCGACCGCGCCGGTCTTGGAAGCGTTGTAGGCCGGATTGCCCATGGTGGAATGATAGGCCGCGGTCGAACTGACGATGATCAGCGAGCCTTTGGCGGCGCTCAGCATCGCCTGGAATTTGGTCGCGCAGGCCATCAGGCTCATCAGGTTGACTTCCAGAACTTTGCGAAAGCCGTCCATCTGGAATTCGCCGCGGCGATAGATCACCGCACCTTGCGCCAGCACCAGCACGTCGAGTTTTTCGAACGGCGGCTTGAAGGCATCGATCGCCAGGGGATCGCTGACATCGAGCTGAAAGTAATCCAGGCCCGCGAGATCCGAGCCTTCGGCGGCGGAGTAATCTGAATCAGCCGCGCGGGTACCACACACCGCTGCGCGGGCGCCCCTGGCGCGGAACGCCTGCGCGATGCCGTTGCCGATACCGCTGGAGCCGCCGACCACCAGCACCTGCTTGCCACTGAAATCCAGTTCGTTCATCCCGCGATCCTTTTTCTTGCTTGTCCGCAGACCCTACGCGTTTGACCTGTCTGCGGATCGGTGCCAGCCTTGTCAATCCTGCAACGCACCGCAGCATTGCTGCGAGCTTCAAGAGCCATAACCAAGGGCCGGTGTCATGTCAGAATTCAAACAGCTCAGCCGCTCGGTCAAGGGGCTGACCGTTCTCGTCACGGGAGCAGCCAGCGGCATGGGCCGCGCCACCGCGCGCGTGTTCGCGGCTGAAGGCGCCAACGTCGCCGTGTCAGACATCAGCCTCGAGCCGACACAGGCCGTCGCCGACGCCATCACGGCGACCGGCGGCGCGGCCAAGGCGTGGAAGCTCGACGTCGCCAATCGCAACGAGATCACTGATGTCGTCAACGACGTCGCCAGGCATTTCGGCGGGCTCGATATCATCGTCAACAATGCCGGCATCTCGGTACGCGTCGCGATCGACGATGACGGCTACGAAGAAGCTTGGGCCAGGGGACTGGCGGTGATGTTGACCGCGCATCCGCGTATCATCCGCGCGGCGCTGCCCTATTTGCGGAAATCGAAATGCCCGCGGATCGTCAATATCGCTTCCACCGAAGCGCTCGGCGCCACCGCTTTGAACAGCCCCTATTCGGCGGCGAAGGCCGGCGTCACCGGGCTGACGCGTTCGCTCGCGGTGGAGCTCGGCCGCGACGGCATTACCGTGAACTGCATCTGCCCGGGCCCGATCACCACCGCCATCACCGCCCGGATTTCCGACGAGCACAAGGCGATCTATGCACGGCGCCGCACCGCGCTTAATCGTTACGGCGATCCCGAGGAGGTCGCCCATATGACGCTGAGCCTGTGCTTGCCGGCGGCGTCGTTCCTGACCGGCGCGGTGATTCCGGTCGATGGCGGGCTGATGGCGCGCAACGCCTGAGGCATGCCGCAACGCACGCTTCGCCGGACATGACACCCTGAATGCAGCGCATGCCCCGCTCCGTTGACATCGCCATGTCACGGAGTAGCCTTTGCCGCAAATCGCGCGGGGAAAACCGCCTTCAGCTTTCAGGAGGAATGCCATGACGGTCACGATCCGGCAGCTTCACCCGCATTTCGTCGGCGAAGTTTCGGGCCTCGACTTGCGCAAACCGCTGACGCCGCAGCAAGCGGCCGAGGTCGAAGCCGGCATGGACAAATACGCCGTGCTGCTGTTTCGCAATCAGGACATATCCGACGAACAGCAGATGGCGTTCGCGCTGAATTTCGGCGAGCGGGAAAATCCGCGCGGCGGCAATGTGGTCAAGCCGGGGGATTCACGGCTCCAAACCGGGCTCAACGACGTCTCCAATCTCGGCAAGGACGGCAAGCCGCTGCCGCGCGACAGCCGCGTGCATCTGTTCAACCTCGGCAACTGCCTGTGGCATTCCGACAGTTCGTTCCGTCCGATCCCGGCCAAGTTCTCGCTGCTGTCGGCGCGGGTGGTCAACCCGAAGGGCGGCAATACCGAATTCGCCGACATGCGCGCCGCCTATGACGCCCTCGACGACGACACCCGAGCCGAGATCGAGGACATGATCTGCGAACACTCGCTGATGTATTCACGGGGATCGCTCGGCTTCCTCGATTACACCGACGAGGAAAAGGAGCTGTTCAAGCCGGTGCTGCAGCGGCTGGTGCGGACCCATCCGGCGCATGGCCGCAAGTCGCTATATCTCTCCTCCCATGCCGGGGCCATCAAGGGCATGACCGTGCCCGAGGCGCGGCTGCTGCTGCGCGATCTCACCGAGCACGCCACAAGTCCGGAATTCGTCTATGTCCACAAATGGACGGTGCACGACCTGATCATGTGGGACAACCGCCAGACCATGCACCGCGTTCGCCGCTACGACCAGTCGCAGCCCCGCGACATGCGCCGCGCCACGGTCGCCGGTACGGTCCCCACGGTGGCACAGCAGGCGGCGGAGTAGACCCAAACGTTATGCTGTCATCGCCCGCCTTGTGCGCAATTGCGCACTGGGGCGGGCGATCCAGTAGACACAGCTGTTCGTAATTTCTGACGCTGGCGATTACTGGGTCCCCGCCTTCGCGGGGACGACAGCTTACGCGTGCCCGGCCTCGTTCGAGAGCATGCCGGGATCGATCCCGATCTTGCGCAGCGCGCGCAGGTATTTCTCATCGACGTCGGCGCCGAAGATCAGGTCCGGATCGGCATCGCAATGCAGCCAGCCGTTGTGCTGGATTTCGTCTTCCAGTTGTCCCGGTGCCCAGCCGGCGTAGCCAAGCGCGAGGATCGCATGCTTCGGTCCGGTACCCTTGGCGATCGCCTTCAGAATATCGACGGTCGCGGTCAGGCAGATGCCGTCGTCGATGTTGAGCGTCGCATCCTTGATGAAGAAATCGCTCGAATGCAGCACGAAGCCGCGGCCGGTATCGACCGGGCCGCCCTTCAGCACCTTCATGCTCTCGGCGGTTTCCGGCAGCGTGATCTGGTCCGCGCGCTTGATGATATCGAGTTGCACCAGCAAGCCCGGGAAATCGATGCTGCCGGCCGGACGGTTGACGATAATGCCCATCGCCCCCTCGGGCGAATGCGCGCACATGTAGATCACGGAACGCTCGAAGCGCGGATCGCCCATGACCGGCATGGCGATCAGCAACTGGCCGTCCAGATAGCCGTCATCGGGCGAATGATCGCCAGTGGCGGCCGGCTTGCGGCGAACGGGCTTCGATTTCTTGCCTTCAGGGCTCATCCGCAAAGGCCTCTCCTGCTGATTCACATCCTGATATCGGGTGGCGTTTCTGTCAATCAAGGTTGCGATACCATTCGGTCGCAGATCACACGCAATTCAATGGTTTACGGCGAAACTTGCCTGTAAAGACGTCTCATGAACGTCATGGTTCCCCTCCGCGCCGCGCTCGGCGCCACCGCCATTTTGTCTGTCGCCTGTGCAGCTTGCGAGGTCCGCGCCGAGGATGCCTCGCCGTGGCAGCGCGACGCGCATTCCGCGGTCCGGCTGCTGGCGGGATCGCGCAGCGGCGCGGTGCTGCTTGGCGGCGTCGCCATTCAGTTGCAGCCGGGCTGGCACACCTATTGGCGGACCCCCGGCGATTCCGGCGTTCCGCCGCGCTTCGACTTCTCCAAATCCGACAATGTCGAAGCCGTGACCGTGCTGTGGCCCGCGCCGCGGAAGTTCGACGACGGCGCGGGCGGCACCTCGCTCGGCTACACCCAGCAACTGGTACTGCCGCTGCGGATCGTGGCCAAAAATGCCGACAGACCGGTGACGCTGCGTGCCGCGATCAATTACGCGGTGTGCGAAAGGATCTGCATTCCGGTCGACGCCAATACCGAGCTCGGCTTTGCCAGCGTCGCCAGCACCGAGGACGGCACGCTGTCGGAAGCGCTCAATGCGGTACCGAAACCCGCCAATGTCGGCGACCCCAATCCGCTCACCATCCTCGACGTCAAGCGCGACGGCAAGACCAACGTGCTGGTCGACGTCACCGCCCCCGAGGGCAAGGACGTCAGCCTGTTCGTCGAGGGTCCGACGCCGGACTGGGCGTTGCCGGTACCAAAACTCGTCGAGCACGGCCCGCCCGGGGTCAAGCGCTTCGCCTTCGAGCTCGACGGCCTGCCGCCCGGCGCCAGCGCCGACGGCGCCGCGCTCAAACTGACGCTGGTCGGCGGTGACCGGGCGTATGAATTCAATGTTAATTTGAATTAGAGCTTGGACCCGTCAACGCGCAGCCGCAGGCTGATCGCCGCGGGCCAGACAAAAGGTATGGCGGCAAGCGACAATCGGCGAGGCTTAGCGCTGTCGAGCTTCGATCACATTGTGGATGCCCGCCGAACAAATGAGCGTCAGCTCGAAGCCGGACCTGGCAAGGAGGTCTGCAAACTCCTCGCGTGTTCGCTCTCGCCCACCCGGCGAGACCAGCATATTCAGATCGCTGAACTTGGTTGACGGCATTTCATTTGCCGGTGCGACGAGCCGCTCGATGAGAAGCAATTTTGCCGTTTCACGCATCGCGCGCCGGCACACTTTCAGTATGGCGACGGCTTCGTCGTCTTCCCAATCGTGAATAACCACCCGCATCAGATAAGCATCGGCACCATCAGGCACCGCTTCGAAGAAACTTCCGCCCACGATATGGCACCGGTCGATGACGCCGCGCTCTGTCAATGCAGCCTTTGCTCCCGCAACAACACCGGGCTGATCGAACAACGTGCCGCGCATGTCAGGATGAGCGCGCAGGATTGCGGCCAGCATCAAGCCCTGGCCGCCGCCCACGTCCACGACGTGGTGAAACGGGGAAAAATCGTAAGCGCGGATCACGGCTGCGGCGCTGCCATGCGAAAGTTGCGTCATCGCCCGATCGAACGTTGCGCCGTCTTCGGGGTGCTCTGCGCGAAACTGCCAGACGTCCTTACCGTTCAAATTCTGAAAGGCGTTCTCGCCGGTCCGGACACTGTGCAACAGATGGCCCCAGGTCTGCCAGTAATAGCTACTTCCGACGACTTCCGCCCACGCCCCAAGCGGCGTCGCGGAGTCAGTTCGCAAACAATCCCCCAAAGGAGTGAGCGAAAACTTTTGGCCTTCCTCCTCCCGGAAAACACCCACGGCAGCGAGCGCGCGCAGCAGCCGGTACAGCGAGCCAGGATGGCTTTTTGTCCGCGCCGCGAGTTCGCCGGCCGAACGAGCCCCTTCATTTAGATAATCAGCAACGCGCAGGGTTGCCGCGACATGGATCGCCTGCGTGATCTGGAAACCATTGATCAATTGCAGCATAGTCAGTCGAGGGTCGGATGTCACTTGACGGGCCTCCGCACTGGGATCACTGGGTCGCCTTGAAATCGATTGTTTTAGCGAGATCGGCAAGGCGTCGACGGTGTTCATCCAGAAGGGCGGCGAACTCCGCAGGGGCCCCTGCACGAGCGGCCTGTCCGACGGCTGACAATTTCTCACGAATGCTGGAATCGTTTGCGACGGCGCGAACATCCGATGCAATTCGGTCACGCAACGTTTCGGGCATTCCTCGTTTGCCGAAAAGCCCTACTACGCCATCCATTCGAAGATCGGGGAATCCGGCTTCCACTACGGTCGGCACATCGGGTGCAAGGGACATGCGAACGTCGCTCGCAACGGCAAGGAGCCGCGCTCGGCCTGAATGTACCTGCGGCATTATCACGCCCAGCGCGTGAACGAGCACATCGATGCGGCCCTCGCCGAGATCCTGGAGGACAGGGGCAATGTCGCGATAGGAAACGAAAGCAATATCCAGTTTCGAATTCTTCAAAAACCCTCCTACGACGAGGGGCGGAAGGCCCGGTGAACTGGCCCAGTTCAGCTTGCCCGGTTGAGCGCGCGCCGTTTGAACCAAATCTTGGAGCGAGCGGATCGATTTCTTTTCGCTGGCTGCAATGGCAAGGATAACGTCCGAAGTCGACGAGATCGGAACCAGATCACGAACCGGATCATAGGGCAGCTTCTCGTGTGTAATCGGGAGGACGGCAAATACCGCCGAGATCGCATAAAGCAGGACGTGATCGTCCTCGGTGCCGAGAAAAGCGGAAACTCCGATCACGCCGTCGGCTCCCGGCCGATTTTCCACAACGACGGCCTGTCCCCAGCGTCGAGAAAGTTGCTCGGCAAACAGCCGGGCGCTGAAATCCGCCCCACCGCCTGCCGGCACCGGTGTGATGAAACGGACGGTCCTATGCGGCCAATCAGAGGCCATGACAACAGAATGCCAGCCAAAGATGGCGCTCAGGAGGAGAACGAGGAAAACGAGGAGAACGGCAGAGCGATAGCATCTCACGGCACCCTCCTTTAATGACCTTCGTTCAGCGCGATTTTGGCTTTCGGCGACCGGCTCCGGGACGAACGTATTTTTCATTTGCTGTCACCACATGCGACATCAAATCGATGAAGAGTTCGCGCTGCGCCGGCTCGAGACACGATAGCAACCTTTCCTGCGTAGCGAGTGCTCGCGGACGTAACCGCTTTCGTGTCTTGTGCCCAAGTGGGGTGCAGCGAAGCATCCATGCGCGTCGATCCAGCGCATTGGGACGCCGTTCGACGAGACTCTTTGCTTCGAGTTGATCTACCAAACGGCCCGTGTTCGTCTTGTCGATACTGACGACTCCGGCGAGGCGGCTCTGATCGATCTCGGGATTGTTATCGATGATGGTGAGAACTGCCCATTGGGACACCGGCATGTCCTCATCTTCGAATTCTTCCGCAACCATCGCGGTACAAATCATCTGCAGCCGACGGATCAGGTAAGCCGGGACGCGAAGGTAAGGCGGAGCCGCCGACGCCTCCAGGACGAGTGGGGACGACCGATCTGCTGAAATAGTCGCATTATTTATTGTCATAATTGTTACTATAATAATAGTTAATGTATGTCAAGACCGGACCGGGTCGAAAGGGCCGTGCGCGGCCGTGCCGATGTTCCCTCTTGGCCCTCCTGCAATCTCCGGAGATGTCGGCTGTTGGCGTTATCCCAGATCCGCAATCGCACATCGGGAACGGCGGCGCCCGACACCCCACCCAACCGAATCTTAACGAGTCGTTGATAGATCAAAACCTTGCCGCCGCCTCGCGGTGGGTTTCGGGAATGTTTCGCTGTGGCCGTGATGGATTCGCAATCCGCAACTCCCTCGCCTGCCGGCGTGATCGCCCGCCTGCGGTCGTTGCTCGCTGGTTCCAGTGAAGCCTCCGTCACCAAGCGGCTGGCCGGCACGATCTTCGTCATCCGCGTCGTCAGCGCCGCGCTGGCCTACTTCTCCCAGATCGTTCTGGCGCGCTGGATGGGCGGCTCGGACTACGGCGTCTATGTCTATGTCTGGACCTGGGTGCTGCTGCTCGGCAGCATGATGGATTTCGGCATCTCGGCATCCGCGCAAAAGATCATTCCGGAATATCGCACGCGCGGCGAACATGCGCTGCTGCGCGGCTTTCTCTCCGGCAGCCGCTGGATGACCTTTGCGGTGTCCTCCGTGGTCTCGCTGGGGCTTGCGGCGATCGTGAAGGGACTGTCGCCGTGGATCGAGGCCCACACGATCGTCCCGCTCTATATCGGCTGCCTGACGCTGCCGGCGTTCGTCGTCGCCAACACCCAGGACGGCATCGCCCGCTCCCATGACTGGATGCGGCTCGGCCTGATGCCGCAATTCATCGTGCGCCAGTCGCTGATCATCGGCCTGACCGCCGGCGCCTTCATGCTCGGCTTCAATCTCGGCGCCACCGCCGCGATGCTGGCCAGCGCCGCCGCGGTATGGATCGCGATGATCGGCCAGATGCTCGTGCTCAACCGCAGGCTGAAGGGCCATATCGAACCGGGCGCCAGGGCCTATGATTTCCGCGGCTGGCTCGCGGTGTCGCTGCCGATCCTGCTGGTCGAGAGTTTCTATCTGCTGCTGTCCTACACCGACGTGCTGGTGCTGCAGCAATTCCGCTCCTCGGAAGAGGTCGGCGTCTATTTCGCCGTCGTCAAGACGCTGGCGCTGGTGTCCTTCATTCACTACGCGATGGCGGCGACCACGGCGCATCGCTTTGCCGAGTATCATGCGCTCGGCGACAAGGCGCGGCTGACGGCCTATGTCATGCACGCGATCCAGTGGACATTCTGGCCGTCGCTGGCCGCGACCATAGCGCTGCTGGCACTGGGCAAGCCGTTGCTGTGGCTGTTCGGGCCGCACTTCATGGTCGGCTACGACATCATGTTCATTGCCGCGATCGGCCTCCTGGTGCGTTCGGCGATCGGCCCGGTTGAACGGCTGCTCAACATGCTCGGCCACCAGCACATCTGCGCGCTGGCCTACGCCCTGGCTTTCGTCATGAACCTCGTGCTGTGCATCGTTCTGGTGCCGCGCTACGGCGGCCACGGCGCCGCGGCCGCGACCTCGATCTCGCTGGCGTTCGAAACCGTGCTGCTGTTCTGGATCGTGCGGCAGCGGCTCGGCCTGCACGTGCTGGCGTTCGGGAAGCGGTAGCCTGCTCTCTCGCCGTCATGCCCGGGCTTGACCCGGGCATCCACGTTCTTTGAAGCCCGAAGGAAGTCGTGGATGGCCGGGTCAAGCCCGGCCATGACGAAGTGGGGTGGGTGGAGGCGAACTACTCCGCGGTCCAGCCGCCGTCGATCGAGAGGTTCGTGCCGGTGATCTGCGCGGCGTCGTCGCCGCACAGAAACAGCGCCAGCGCCGCGACCTGCTCGGAAGTCACGAACTCCTTGGTCGGCTGCGCCGCCAGCAGCACGTCGTGAATGACCTGCTCTTTCGTGAGGTTGCGCGCCTTCATGGTTTCCGGAATCTGGTGTTCGACCAGCGGCGTCCAGACGTAACCGGGGCTGATGCAGTTGCAGGTGATCTTGAAGGTCGCGAGCTCCAGCGCCACGGTCTTGGTGAGGCCAGCGATGCCGTGCTTGGCCGAGACGTATGCCGACTTGAACGGCGAGGCCACCAGCGAATGCGCCGACGCGGTGTTGATGATGCGGCCCCAGCCGCGCTTCTTCATGCCGGGCACCGCGGCGCGGATGCCGTAGAACGCCGACGAAAGGTTGATCGCGATGATCGCTTCCCATTTCTCCGGCGGGAACTCCTCGATCGGCGACACGAACTGGATGCCGGCGTTGTTGACGAGAATATCAACCGAGCCGAAGGTGGTCTCGCCGAGTGCGATCATCTCGGCGATCTCGGCCGGCTTGGTCATGTCGGCCGGCGAATGCACGGCTTTGACCTTGAAGTCGGTCTCGATGGCCGAACGTTCTTTCTCGATATCGGCCGGCACGCCCATGCCGTTGATGACGATATTGGCGCCGGCGCCGGCGAAGGCGCGCGCGTAGGCCAATCCGATGCCGCTGGTCGAGCCGGTCACAACAGCGGTCTTGCCTGTCAAAGTACCCATTCAATTCACTCCTGTTTGCCTTTGGGGGCCGCAGAAACGTCCCCGGTCAGATCGTAAGTCACCATGGTCTCCCCCGACTGCGGCCGTTCTAGCCATTCTTTGTGACGCATCGACAAATGCACGTCCCGGGCGCCCGCATTCCAGTGTTCGACCACACCGATGTGCGAGAAGTCGTAATCCTTGGACGAGGATTCGTGGTTCTTGCTCCTGTAGATCAGGTGCACCACCGTGACGGTATTTTCCTTGGACGCCTTGCGCAGCAGTTCGACCGACGGATCGTTCTTGAGATAATCGGGCAATTTGCCGATCAGATCTCGCACCGCCATGCGGGCGTTGTGAATCTGCTTGTTCTTGTCGGTGTTCATTCGGGTGCGGCTGGAAAAGCGAATGTCCTTTTCGCGCTCCGCGGCCTCCAGCAGCGACACCGGCAATTCGCCGCGCGCACTGAACAGGTCGACCTGGAAGATCAGGAGATCGCGGTCGGTCTCCTCGTCCAGCACGAAATCGAGCGGCGTGTTGGAGGCGATGCCGCCGTCCCAGTAATGCTCGCCTTCGATCACGACGGAGGGAAAGCCCGGCGGCAGCGCGCCGGATGCCATGATGTGTTCGGGGCCGATTTTCTTGCCCAGTTTCTTGAATTCGTAGTTGTCGAAATATCTGAAATTGCCCGAGGTGACGCCGACCGCGCCGACGCTGAGACGGGTCTTCAGGTCGTTGATGCGATCGAAGTCGACCAGACGCTCCAGCGTCTTTTTCAGCGGCGCGGTATCGTAATAGCTCTGCGACTCCGGGCTGCCCGGCGGCCACAGCGGCGCGGGCGGCACACGCGGGGTGAAAAATCCGGGCACGCCGAAGGTCGCGATCAAGGCGGCGCTGGTTTCGTTGAACAGCGTGCGGGCGCGATCGCCCGATCCGATCGGATTCCAGGACACCGGGGACGACACCATGTCCCAGAATTCCTTCAGCCGATCGACGCGTTTGTCGGCCTCGTTGCCGGCGACGATCGCGGAGTTGATGGCGCCGATCGAGATGCCCGCCACCCATTCCGGCTCGAACCCGGAACGGCACAGTGCCTGAAAGGCGCCGGCCTGGTAGGAGCCGAGCGCGCCGCCACCTTGCAGCACCAGCACGCGCATCGCATTGGCAGGCGTCGTTGCGGGCGCGGAATCGGAATTATCCATCGGGACCGTCAACTAGAGGAAAATGACCAGACAGGAACGACCTGAGCACCGTGGCGGCAGTTCACGGCGGCGTCAATCAGCGAGATCGAAGCAAGGATCACGCCCAGTTTATCGCTGTGTTTGAATATCAACTTCTCGGAATACCGCACCCTGGTTTGTGCCAGTTCGGCCCAAAAGGTTCGGATCGCGCGTCAGGTTGATGCCAGAATGAGCGTCCAAAACACCTTGTATTTGGTGTTTGGAGCATAAGTCGCCGCTATGCCCAATTTTGTGACACCGCTCTTGAGCATATTGGCCTTGTGTGGGGGCGAGTCGCGCCAGCCCGAAAACGCTTCCGCCAGCGTGTGATAGCCGGCCGAGACGTTCTCGACCGCCAGCT
>JAIEPP010000179.1 GCA_019748335.1 Xanthobacteraceae bacterium | reverse complement strand
GCGACAAGGCAGGCGGGCGAAGGGGTGCAGTCGAACATCCGCTGGAATTACGGCCACGAGACCATTCCGCGGCATCTGCGCGACGTCTTCGTCACCGAGTATGGCGTTGCCGACGTCAGGGGCAAATCCGACGCCGAGACGATCGCGGCGATGTTGGAGATCACGGATTCCCGTTTCCAGGGTGAACTGGCGAAAATCGCCAAGGATGCCGGCAAGCTGCCGAGGAATTTTGAAATCCCGCCGGATCATCGCGAGAATTTTCCGGACCGGATCGCGACCGCCCTGAAACCCGCACGCGATGCCGGGCTATTGCCGTCCTTCCCGTTCGGCAGCGATTTTACCGAGGTCGAACAGCGGCTGATCCCGGCCCTGCAAGTGCTGCAGGAAGCGCAGCGGACGCCGCTGAAACTGCCGGCTTTGCTGTGGCAGGGATTTTCGCATCGGCCGGATGTCGCCGACAGCGAATGCCTGGCACGGCTCGGGCTCGACCGCCCCGCGACATTGGCCGAACGCGCCTATCGCGCGCTGGTCAGCGCGGCGCTGGTGAGGAGCAGGGCGGGGTAGAGCTGCGACCACGACGTCATCCTGAGGAGCCGCGAAGCGGCGTCTCGAAGGATGGCCGCGGATGTCATCCTTCGAGGCTCGCAAGGGCTCGCACCTCCAGCGATGAGCGCAATTGCGCTCACGCAGGGATGACGACCCCGCTACCTGTTCTTGTTCACCGGCTTGCGCTTCTCGATGAAGGCCGCCATGCCCTCGGAGCGGTCTTCCAGCGCGAAGGTCGAGTGGAACAGGTTGCGCTCGACGCTCATGCCTTCCGACAGCGGCGTCTCGAAGGCGCGGTTGATGGCTTCCTTGGCCATTGCGGCCGCGGGCCACGACATCGCGGCGATCTTTTCCGCCGCCGCCAGCGCCTCTTCCATCAGTTTGTCCACCGGCACGACGCGGCTGACCAAGCCCGAACGTTCGGCCTCAGCGGCGTCCATCATGCGCCCGGTGAGGCAGAGGTCCATGGCCTTGGATTTGCCGATCGCGCGCGTCAGCCGCTGGGTGCCGCCGATGCCCGGGATGGTGCCGAGCGTGATCTCGGGTTGGCCGAATTTCGCGGTGTCCGAGGCGATGATGATGTCGCACATCATCGCGAGCTCGCAGCCGCCGCCGAGCGCATAGCCGCTGACGGCCGCGATCGTCGGTTTGCGGCAAGTGGCAACGCGGTCGCCTCCGATGGAGGCGAAATCGCTGGAAAACATGTCGATGAAGGTTTTGGGCTGCATTTCCTTGATGTCGGCGCCGGCGGCAAACGCCTTTTCGCTGCCGGTGAGCAGGATGCAACCGATCTTGTCGTCGGCTTCGAGATCGTCCACCGCCGCCGCAATCTCGCGAAACACGCCGAACGACAGCGCGTTGAGCAGTTTCGGCCGGTTCAGCGTAATGATGCCGACCGCGCCCTTGCTCTCGACAATGATGTATTCGAACGTTGCCATGATCACCCCCGCCTGACCGATTTCGCGGGCAATGTGCCCGCTGGCGGGATGGGCATCAAGTGGGCATGGCCTCGCGGACGCTCCTCAGAGCGTCCGGTTTGGGCCGTTTACGCCATGAACATCCGCGCGGCGGACGCCAGCGTCAGCAGGGCGCCGAAGGCAATGAAGATCTTTCCGATCAGCGACGTCGTATCCCAGCTGGCGCTGTCGTCGGCCGGGGCGAGAGCGGCCGCAGCTGCGACGGGTTTAGCGGCTGAGACCATGGCGACGGTCTGTCTGGCAGGGGTCTCCTGCAGCGCCCGATCGACGTCGTTGAGCTGGTCGGAGGCGATCACCGGCGCGTCGGCGGCCGCTTGCGGATCCGTTGGCTTATCGGCCGAAGCCAGCAGCATCGTGTTGGCCTTGGCCGTCATCGCGCTGGCGCTGTTGGCGAGCGCATCGGCAGCGGCCATCTGCGCATTGGCGTTGGCGACGGAGGCCGGGATCTCGGGCTGGCTGTTGACTGTGTCGGGGAGGTCCTTTTCGGCGGCTTTCCGGCTCTCGGAGGATTTCGAGGCGACACGGGTGTATTTGCGATGCGCGTAGCGTTTCCAGTGCCGTGCGGCGTGCCTGACGGATTTGCCGGATGTCGCGCTTTCCGACTTCGAAGCCTTGGCGCCCGCAGACTCGGCGCTCTCGGCACCGGCCGCCGTTGCCGGCAATGCGCCTGCAAAACAGACCAAAAACCCGGCCGTGAGCATCAAGGCCAAGTGCCCGCTGGCTTTGATCGTCATCTGGCAATCTCCCATTTGTCCGCCGCCAAAACCGAGATGAGACCTCGCCGCGTGTCGGCAGCGCGGCAGAAAAAGGGAATCTTCGGGCAACACCGGGCAAAAGCAGGGCAATGCTTTCGCAACTCTGAGTAGCGACTTCCAAGCATTCTCGCGGGGCGGATTTCCGGGTGCCTGACGAAGGCGCGGCGGGTGCGGGCAGGAGCAATCGATGCTATGAGCCTGCCGGTCCAGGCGGGGGCTGTCTCGATTCCGGAGGGGACGCGAAGATGGCTGCCCGGTAGCTTAGGTCACGAATTCGTGATCTTTGGGCTTCGATGTAACAAATTGAAAGATCGACCGAATTGCAATGTAGGAGCGCGCGTGCGCGAACGGGATGACGAATGGACCGGCCTGATGCGGTCGGCCATCGCAGGTGACAGTGCGGCGTATCATCGCCTGCTCAGGGCCGTCACGCCGGTGCTCCGGGCGGCGGCGCGCCGCGGTCTGGCGCGTGCGGGGCAACCGGTCGATCAATCCGAGGATATCGTGCAGGACATTTTGCTGGCAGTCCATTTGAAGCGGCACACCTGGGACGCCAGCGCCCCGTTTGCCCCCTGGCTGTTTGCGATCGCCCGCAACAAGCTGATCGACGCGCTGCGCCGCCGCGGCCGGCGCATCTTCGTCGACATCGACGATTTCGCCGAAGTGCTGCCGGGTGAAACGCCGGTGGAGACCGTGTCGGCGAGCGAGGTCGCAGCGCAACTGCAGTCACTGCCGGCGCGCCAGCGCGACGTGTTGCAGTCGATCGCGGTCGACAGCGCCTCGATCAAGGAAACCGCGGCGAAATTTTCGATGACCGAGGGCGCCGTGCGGGTGGCGCTGCACCGGGCGCTCGCCAGCCTGACGGCGAAGTTACGGGAACAGTGATCATGGACACCGATCAACTCATTCGAACGCTGGCGGCCGACAACGGGCATCGCGACCGGCCGGTCGGTTTCACGCTGATGCTGGCGCTGCTGGCCGCCGCGCCGGTTTCGCTGCTGATGTTCTTCACCGAACTCGGCGTCCGGCCGGATGTGATGACGGCGATGCGCAACCCGTTCTTCGACCTGAAATTCGCCGTGACGCTGGCGCTGGCGATCTCCGCCATGGCGGTGTGCCTGCATCTGTCGCGGCCTGAAGCCACGCTGCGCGGCTTTGGCTGGCTGCTGCTGATCCCGGCCGGGATTCTGACTGCCGGCATCGGCGGCGAAATGATGATGCCGCAGCGGCTGCCAATGATGACGCGGCTGGTCGGCAACAATTCGCGGATCTGCATGACCGCCATTCCACTGCTGTCGCTGCCGATCCTGGCGGGCGCACTGATCGGCCTGCGCCGCGGCGCGACCGCGCGGCCGGCGGTTGCCGGCGCGATCGCCGGGCTGGCGTCGGCCGGTCTGGCGGCGACGCTCTACGCGGCCCATTGCACGGATGACTCACCGCTGTTCGTGGCGACCTGGTACACCGTCGCGACTGCGCTGGTGACGGCGATCGGCGCGCTGGCCGGAGCCAAGCTGCTGAAGTTTTGATAGCAGGATGGGCTACGCAGTTTCGAACGCTAGAGGCTCTCTACGCCGCCGGCACGTTCTGCTGCATGCGGTGGAAGCGCAGCACCTGCTGCGCGGTCGAGGGCCGCAGCCGCTCATAGGTATCCTTGCAGGCCGCGATATCGGTCGGATCCCCGCCGGACAGTTCGTCGCGCATGTTGATGATCGTCTTCACGGTCGACCAGGAAAGTCCCGCGACCCTCGCCAGGATCATCACGCCCTCGGCCCGGGTCTCGATCATCATGTTCTCGGCGACCGATACCGGCACGTTGGCCAGCGCCGCGATCGACGCGTTGGCCTCGTCGAACTTGCCGGCCTCGGCGAATGACGCCACCTGGAACTCGTCGAGCCGGCCGTCCTCGTACAGCGACTTGACGAGCGCGTGCGCAATCGCGGTGTTATTGGTGATTGTCGATGGCGCCGAGCGCGCGCGGCGGGTCGCCTCCCTGACGGCGGTCGGCACTTCGGCCGCCCGCTGCGGATTGGCGGCTTCCAGCCGTTGCCGCACGGTGTCGGAGGCTTTCGCGAGCAGCTTCAGATAGAGATGGCGCGGAATGGTCGGACGCAGGCCGATGCAGGTCGCCAGGTTGTCGTCGCCTTCGGCGCGGTTCACCAGGCGGGTAAAGCCGCGCTCGGTGAATTCGGCGCCGGGATTGTTGACGGTGCTCTGGACCACCTCGTCGTTGCCGCGCTGGACCAGCACGTCAGTGACCGCAGCGCTCAACACCTTGCGGGTCGAGATCGCCATCAGATGCGCCTGGCTCTTGCTGCGCGCGTTCTCGATCAGGGTCTTGTCGTCGAGCCGCGCCGACTGCGACAGCACGGGACCCGCGACCTCGATGATGTCGTCGAAGGCGAGCGCCCGGATCGTCAGCGGCGGCGCGGTGTCGATCGGGGCGAGGCGGTTGGCAAGCAGCGTCTTGGCGGAGGTTTCGATATGGTCGATCAGGCACTGGAACACGTCGTCGAAAAGGCCCACCTGTTCGTCCGAATAGTCCACCGCGCCGCTGATGAAGAGATCGGTCACCCGGCGCAGCGTCTCGACCCGGCGCGCGACGGTGCCGTGCGCGAGCGTGGTCTGCAGCTCGTCGAGCAGATTTGCAGGGGAGGTGGCGGACTTCGAACCCATGAACTCTATCCTGGAGTAAACACCGTCGACGGATTCTCCGTCCCGGAACTGAAATTTTCTGGTCAGGCCCGGGTGATGCGGTTGCGTCCCCGCGCCTTGGCTGCATATAGCGCGCTGTCGGCGCGCGCGAGGAACGTGTCAGGCGTCTCGTTCGGCTTCAGCGTCGCGACGCCGGCCGAAATCGTCACCTTCATGCTGGGCGAAAATGCGCTCCAGTCGAGATCGGAAATAATCGCGCGCAGCCGGTCGAGGGCCCGCACCGCGCCGTCGGCGTCCATGTCGGGCAGCACCAGCAGGAATTCCTCGCCGCCATAACGGCCGAACCGGTCGCTGTTGCGGAGGTTGGCGAACATGGTGATGGCAAACGTTCGCAGCACCTCGTCGCCGGTCGGGTGGCCAAAGGCGTCGTTGATGCGCTTGAACCAGTCGAGATCGATCAGCGCGATCGAGCACGGGGCGCCGCTGCGGGCGGCGCGAGCAATCTCTTCGTCGAGCATTCGCATGATGCAGCGGCGGTTATACGAGCCGGTCAGTTCGTCGAGTTCGGCGAGTTCCTCGATCCGCTTGTAGGCTTCCTTGAGCTTCAGCCCGCTCTGATAGAGCGACGCCTTCATCGAGCTGGAGAAGATGCCGAGGAACATGCAGCGGCCGATCGACAGCACCAGCGCCAGCAGGGAGGCAAAACGTTCGAGCGGGCCGTCATGCGGGAACGAAATCGGTTTGTCGGTGAGCAGATACAGGGCGGCCAGGCCGATCGTCATTGCCGTCCAGATCTGGATCGTTTGCCGCGGGGTCGAGCGCAGCGAAGAGAAACTGAAGATGATGAACAGCGTGCACAGGAACAGTCCGCCGACTTCCGGCGCGAGATAGATGAACGTCACCGCGAGCAACATGAAGGCGGTCGACGTCGGTGCGACGAGATAGTGATCGTTGAAGCGGTCGTTGAAGCCGAGTTCCGAAAGGATCAGGAAAGCGGCCGACATGACCAGGCCGCAGGCGGCGTAGGCCGGGCCAATGCTCACCGAAATCGTGCCGGCCTGCGCGTAGAGCAGCAGAACCCCGGCATCGATGATGCAACTGGCGGCGATCATCGCCAGGATCTGGCGGCGCTGCATGGCGCGGCGCGCCAATGCCTTCGCCGTCGGCTGGGAACCTACGACGTCCAGTTCGGCCGGATTAACGAATGAGGACGCAGCGGTGCCCATGGTCTCGCCGTTGGTGGAACCGGCGAAAAATCTAAGTGGGAAAGCCTTTAGGTTTGGTATCTTTTGGGACCGATTCTGATCCGTTAAAGACCTGCCATTGCCCTGTTTCGCAACGGAAATCCGCCGGAAGCAGTACCCGCCGGACCCTTGCACGGAAACCCTGGCTGCACGCAGGTGCTGCCTTGCCGGCCGAGCCTTGGTAAGGTCGTTATCGATGGCGCGATCTTTAGGAAAGTATTTCCGTATTATGGTACCAATTTGGGGGCGTTTCCTGTTCTCACCGGCGTCGATGCCGGGAATCCGTCTTCTGTGGGGTAGGTCACACATGCAATCGGGACATTGCCGTAATGTGAAGAATCTTGCCTCCCCCGTCGAACCCTCAGCCATCCCCACCCGACCAACCTTGCGAGACGGCCATTGAGTGCGACACAGGCGGCTTCAGACGAGGTTCTGATCGCTCGGATCGCTCAAGGCGACCGGCTCGCCATGCAGGTGCTTTACGGAAGGCACCATGTCAGGGTGTTCCGTTTCGGGCTTCGGCTCGTTCGGGACGAACAGGTTGCGGAAGACCTCATCAGCGAGGTTTTTCTCGATGTATGGCGCCAGGCCGGCAAGTTCGAAGGCCGATCCGCCGTTACCACCTGGCTCTTGGCAATTACGCGGTTCAAGGCCCTGTCGGCACTAAGGCGCCGCAAGGACGTTGGACTGGACGACGAAACCGCGAACGCGATCGAGGATACGTCCGACGATCCGGAAGTGGTGGCGCAGAAGAAGGATACCAGTGAAGCGTTGCGCAAGTGCATGACCGCGCTTTCGCCAGAGCACCGGGAGATCGTCGATCTCGTCTACTACCACGAGAAGTCCGTGGAAGAAGTGGCCGAGATCGTTGGAATTCCGGAGAACACCGTCAAGACGCGTCTGTTTTATGCGCGCAAGAAATTGGCCGAACTGCTGAAGGCAGCCGGCATAGAGCGAGGTTGGCCATGATGGCAGCGAGCAAGAAAATGCTGGACCAAGAGCCCAGCGAGATCGAGATGCTGCTGCCGTTCCATGCGGCCGGCACCTTGAACGCACGCGATACGCGCCGCGTCGATGAAGCGCTCGCCAGCGATGAAGCCTTGGCCCGGCAGTATGCCGTGATCCGCGAGGAGTACGCCGAGACCATTCATCTCAACGAGAGCCTGGGGGCGCCGTCTGCGCGCGCCATGCAGAAGCTGTTTGCTGCGATCGACGCAGAGCCCGTGCGCAAGCCGTCATTGTCGGTGAGCCTGTCCGCGCAAGTATCTGAGTTCTTTGCGAAGTTGTCGCCGCGCACACTGGCCTGGTCAACCGCTCTCGGTGCAGTGGCGCTGTTGCTGCAGGCCGGCGTGATCGGCGCGGTGCTGATGAAGAACCAGACCGCTTCGTTCCAGACCGCTTCGCTCAGCATGAACGAACAATCCGGGCCCATTACCCGCGATCTCGGTGTTGCTGCGGCGCCGCCGCGCGCGCTGGTGCGGTTTGCGCCGGAAGCGCGCGTCGCCGACATCACCGCGCTGCTCGACACTTACCAGGCCTCGATCGTCGATGGCGCCAAGGGCGGCATGTTCCGCCTGCAGTTCGGCAGCAAGGCGCTGGGCAAGGACGAAGTCGCAAACCTGATGAGCAAGCTGGCGAATGAGAAGATCGTCAGCCTCGCGGTGGCGACACCGTAACGCGGGCAATCCCGCAGCCGGTTTGGCGCGTGCCCGAGCAAGCCGAGGTCCCATGGTCCACGATGGTCTGAATTGGCGGATAGTGACGCGGCGCGCGGCCTTGATCCTGTCGGCCGCGGTATTGCCGTTCGCGACGCTTGCTCCGGAAGCGCATGCGCAAAGCATCATGCGCACCCCGAGCCTTCGCATCGACTCGCGCGTTCCTTCGATCAATCCGACGGTGGCGCCGCGCATCAGCCCCACCATCGCGGGCCGCGACGGTGGCGGGATCGGTACCGTCACCATCGCGCGAACGCCGCCGCCAACCACGGTGCTACGCATGGATCGTCCCGTCGGCGTCGGTTCGAGCACGCCATACCTGCGCTATTCGCACAATCTCTATCCGGTTTGCGAATATGCCAATCGCGGCCCTGACGGTGAATGCTTCGATCGTCCGGTGACTTCGGGCGGTGGCGGCGCCGGCACCGTCGCGACCAAAAAGGGCGGCGGGTCGAGCAACAATTCGTCGCAAGCCGCGAACAACCTGCGCACCGTACCAAACGAATTCGTGGCGGAAATCGACGGCGCGATGTCGCCGGCGGACGCCGACGCGCTGGCGCGCAGCCATGGCCTGGAGCGGATCGCGTCGGAGAATTTTCCGCTGGTCGGCGGTACCATCGGTCTGTTCCGGATCATCGATCGCCGCCCCGTGGACACGGTGCGGCGGGAATTCGCTGCTGACGCCAAGGTGAAGTCGGTACAGCCCAATTTCCGTTACGTGCTGCAAGACCAAAAGCAACAAGATCAGAAGAAGACCCTGACCGAGGGCGATCCCGCGCAATATGCAGTCGCGCAGCTTCGCTTGCCGCAGGCCCATACGCTCGCCCGCGGCATGAACGTCACCATCGCGGTGATCGATTCCGGCATCGACCTCAAACATTCCGAGCTCGCCAATTCGGTCGCCGACAGTTTCGATGCGCTCGGCAGCAAGGAAGGTCCGCATGTCCACGGCACCGGCATTGCCGGCGCGATCGTGGCGCATGGCAGGCTGATGGGGAGTGCGCCGGAGGCGCGGCTGTTGGCGATCCGCGCATTCAGCGGCGCCTCGGGCGGTGCGCAGAGCACATCCTATGTGATCCTAAAGGCGCTGGACTACGCGGCCGAGCACGGCGCGCAGATCGTCAATATGAGCTTTGCCGGCCCGAAGGATCCGATGATCGAGCGCGGCATCGCCGCGACCGCGGCGAGGGGAATTCTGCTGGTTGCCGCCGCCGGCAATGGCGGGGCCAAGTCGCCGCCGCTGTATCCCGCCGCCAATCCGAACGTGATCGCGGTGAGCGGCACCGATGCCCAGGAGCGGCTGTTTACCGCCTCGAACCGCGGTAACTACATCGCCATCGCGGCTCCCGGCGCGGATATTTTCCTGCCCGCGCCGGATGAGAAGTACCAGATAACCTCGGGCACCTCGTTTTCGGCCGCCTATGTCAGCGGCATCGCGGCGCTGATCATGGAGCGTAATCCTGCATTGAGCTTGAACGGTATTCGCTCGGTCCTGACCAGGACCGCCCGCGATCTCGGCGCCCCCGGCCGCGACGACTTGTTCGGTGCGGGCGAGGCCGACGCCTTTGCCGCGGTCACCGCCGCGGTCGATGCCCCCTCGGTTCCGGTGGCCTCGGCTACCGGCAAACCGGCTGGAGAAAAGCCGCCGGCTTCCGATAACGCTTCCGTGAGCAGGGCGATGAATGATTCCGCACCCGCGCTGTCATCGGATAATTCGGCCGCAAACGACGCCAATCGCACCACTGCGCGCTGATTTTCGGCAATCGACCCCCGTCAAGAAAGTTAAAAAAATCGCCCGGCGTTTTGAACGTTCGCCGAGGGTGCTGCGACTAATAAATGTGGGAGCGGTTATCCCTCCCCATCGGCTATAATGTGCGCGAGCGCCCATCCACCCCAAGCGCCCTTATGGCTTGACCCGTCCGGTTGTCCCCCCGGACGGGTCTTTCATTTTCGCCACGCATTTTCCCGAGAGCGGCCGGTGTGCAATGCGGTGCAGCGCGGCGCATTAACCCTTTGTTTACGATGTTTGGCGATATTGCCGTGGGCCACGCGGCGAGGCTGGTGTGAGGCTTGCTGGGTGAGTCCGTAGTTCTGCGGGTTTGGCGCGTTCGTCAGTGTCACACTCTGGACAAGTACGACGTTATCCACAGAATGATGATTGTCACATTCAATTGATTCGTCTCGGTTGCGTCTGCGTCCGTCTCTCTCCAACGGGCTGATTTATGACACAACTTGCTGACGTGGCGTGTGGCCGTGAACTGGCGGCGCGCTGGTGCAATCTCGCCGAGAAGCGGGTGGAATACCTTACAGACCTGTTCGAGACCGGGCGCTGGCGCCGCTTCTACAGCGAGCGCGCGTTCCTCGAAAATATCGGGGAAGCCAAGGCCGCCGTCGAAACCTGGCGCACGCTGATGACCGGCGCAGCTTCACCCGGCAAATCCACGACAGGCCTGACCGGCCTCCACGACACGCGTTCGCCACTGCCGCGCCACGACGAGATCCTGCCCGCGGTGCAACAGTTCGAGGCCGAACCGGTGCCGATTTCGATCGAACCGCTGCGCGAGATTCCCGAAGATGTTCTGATCGCGCTGGAGAACCAGCTTTTCGCCGCCGAGCAGGCGCCATTGGTGACCGATGCGCCTGATCTCGACGACATGACGATGGCGCCGCTCGATCTCGACATGATGCAGAAGCGCTATCCGCTGCTGCGCAACGCGCTGTAGAGCGTTTTCGAGCGAAGTGGACGCCGGTTCGCGTGAAGAAAACGCGTCAAAACAAAAGAGTAGAGCCCGGTTCTGATTCATCAGAACCGAGAAGGCTCTAGCGCCTTACCGCGTTGGTCCCGACCACCACCTGCGCATAGCGCTGGGCACCTTCGGCCGACAGGTCGGTTGTCACGCCGCGGGCGTGGTCGAGACCGACCACGGCGCCGCGCGGCGTCTCCGAAATCATGTTGTTGTTGACCAGCGCCGTGCCGGCGCCCGGCACCACCGATACGCCGATGCCGACAAAGGCCTTGCGGATCACATTGCCCGTGATGGCGACGTCGCGGAGATATTTACCCCAGCCGGCGACGATCCCGAACGACGGCGCGTTCTCGATCACGTTGCCGGTCACCGACGAATCCGCCTCGATGTAAATACCGACGCCGGCGTCGTCGTCCGGCGCGGTGCCAATCGGGCGCTTCGGCAGCAGGTTGCGGATGATGTTGCCCTGCACGACGGCGATGCGGCCGCCCTCGTTGAAATTGCAGACGGAGACGCCGACCGCGGCGCCATCCACCGTGTTGTTGGCGATGACGGCGCCCTCGAACGCGAACTCCGAATAGAGCGCGACCTCCCGGACATCGCTGACGCTGTTGCCGGAGATCTGGATGTTGGACGCCGAATTGCCGCGCACTGCCGAATAATCGCAGTTCCGGATCCGGTTGCCGCGCACGATCACGTTGCCGGCGCGGAACGCGTTGATGGCGTTGCCGTACTGGCCGGAGCCGCCGGGGCCGGCCTTGATGTCCTCGATGCGGTTGTCCGCGACCAAAGTGCCGTCGTCGCCGATGACGGTGCGCAGGATTTCAATGCCGTTGTCGTTGGTGCCGGTAATGGTGTTGCGCGAGACGATCAGACCTCGGGCATCGAACGACACCACCGCCGTGGTCGCGATCTTCGCCAGGATGTTGCCGGAGATATCGCCGGAGATATGCTCGAACCAGATGCCGTTGCCGCCGCTGGCAATGATTTCGCAATCGGTGATGCGAACGTCGCGACCGCCGATGCAATGCACCAGCCCGCGCCGGGTCGGCAGCGCAATGCCGCCGCCGTCGAACGAGATACCGGTCAGGCCGACGCTGTCGGCACCTTCGCTTTGCAGCAGCGAGGCGCCGCCGTTGAATACGAGTTTGGTCGCGCCACGCACGCCGACCAGCTGCGAGCCGCTTTGCAGGCGCAGCATTCCGGTGCGGTAGACACCCGGCGGCAGCGCCAGCGGCACTTGCGCGCGCGCGGCTTCGTCGATCGCGCGTTGCAGGTTTCTGGTCTGGTCGTCGGGGCTGCCGGGACGCACACCATATTGCGTCACGTCGCG
>JAIEPP010000213.1 GCA_019748335.1 Xanthobacteraceae bacterium | reverse complement strand
TCCGCGAATAAACCGTCTCGGTGAAGGTCGACAGATGGGCGCCGATGAAGGAACCGGAAACCGCGACCACTACGAGGATCACGATGATCTTCGGAACGAAGGTCAGCGTCATCTCCTGGATCTGGGTCAGCGCCTGGAGCAGCGCGATGACGGTCCCGACCAGCATCGCCGCGCCGACGGCGGGGCCGGAGGCGACGATGATGGTCCAGATCGCCTGCTGGACGATGTCGAGAGCGTCTCGCTCGTTCATGGCTTAGCTGAGGGTCAGCCCGGCACCGATCATGACCCTGGTGCCGTTTTCGAGGGTGGCGATCGAGCCGTCGCTATTGATCGAGACCGACACGATCTTGCCGGACATGGTCGCACCGGTGCTGTCGGTGAAGGTCGCCGTACGTCCAATCAGCCCGTCGGCCTGCGACAGCGCCGACGAAGACAGCAGCGCATCCAGCTTGGTGTTGGTCTGCATCGCCTGCTCGACCGAGGACATCTGCGCAAACTGGCTCATATATTGCGAGGTGTCGGTCGGATTGGTCGGATCCTGGTTCTTCATCTCGGCGATAAGGAGTTGCAGGAACGCGTTGTAGCTGACGGCGTTGTTCGAGGTTGACGTGGTGGATCCGGTCGCCGTGGATCCGGTCCCGGATGTGTCGGTTGCGCTGGTGACGTTCATGTGCCTCTCCGATGTCAGGCTGCCTGGATGGGAAAATCGGTGGTAGCGCCGGTCAGGATCGCCTGCTCGACCGGGAACAGCGCCCGGATGCGCTTGAGTGCCTCGTAGTAGCGGTTCGCCCCGACCAGTTCGTCAACCGCGGTGAGGCCATCCAGCAGCTCCCTGTTTTCGGACACCGCGCATATCGCGGCGTGGTGTTGCAGATAGAGCGCGCTGGCGTCCCCGGTATCCGTCGGGTTCATCAACATCATCTGCACCATGAAATAGAGCTGCCGCAGCGCGGTGGTCGCGTCGGCCGCCTGCATGACCTGCCCTTCCAGCAGGAACATCACGTCATTGACGAGTTCGACCGAGACCTTGCGGTCCATCCGCAGGACCGCGCCGTTGATGTAGATCAGTTCGCCTGCCCGCAAGGATATCTTCATTAAAGCGCGTCTCTGATCATGCAGTTGACTTCGATGAGCTGCACCACGTCGTTCGATTTCTCTTCGCGAAGGCGATCCGCTTCCTTGACGATCCACAGGCCGATCGAGATGATGTCGGCGCGAAGCTTGTCGGGAAGTCCGTTGTCGGGATGCGAGAGATCCTCGATGAAGATGGCCCACAGCCGCCGCACGTAGAGCAGGCTTTCGACCTGGTCCTCGCTGGTGAAGAAACCCTGCTGAAGCCGCTCCAGCCGGTCGATACCGATGCTCAAAGCCTGGCGCTCGCGCCCCCGCGCCTCGTTACTGCTGTCGTCGACGATGGTTTCGTAAGCCCCAAAAGTCATCTAGTCCGCTCTGCGCAAGAGAATAAATGAGAATGCATCGGCCGCGGCCGAGACTCAGAGATAGTTGATGAGGCTGATCTTCTGCAGCCGCGCCGTGAGCGAAAGTGCCGTTTCGAGCTGGTTCTGCAGCGAGTTCACGCGCACCGAAGCCTCGGCCGGATCGACCTTTTCCATGTCGACGATCTGCTGGTTGAAAATGTCGTGCTGGATCTTGAGCTTGTCGGTCGCACTGGTAATCTGCTGCTGGATCGCGCCGACGGTGCCGCCAAGCACCGCAAGATCGTCGATCGCGCTGCTGACCAGGACGATCGCCTTGTCCACGACGGTCTGAAACGTCGCCTGGCTGAGGCCCACGTTGCCGAGATCGCTGAGCATGGTGTAGGCCTCGGCGAGTTTGCGGAAGCCCGGCTGGTTGGCGCTGACCGAGGAATCGACGACCTGGGTGGTGGAGATACGGCTCGTCAGCGGCTGGTCGGTGGCCTGCGACCAGTTGGTGTTCCAGGCCGGACTGGCGAACTCGGCGTCGAAGCTGGTGTTGAGGAAGGCCTGCATCGCGGCCGGAGTGATGGTGCTGACGCCTGGCGCGGACTGTGAGAAACCGAACGTCGCCAGGAAGTCGGCGTCGACCGCGTTCTTGCTGGTCGATCCAGCCGCATAGACTGCAATTGGGGCATTCTGCGTATTGATGCCGCCGAACAGATACGAGCCGTTATAGGAAACGTTGAGCCCGCCGATCAGCTCCTGCAGGTTGGCGGATGCCGTCGGCAAGAGAATCCTGGCGCCGCCGTCGGCGTCGCGCGCCGCGATCAGGCCCTTGAGGAAATCCTGGGCGGTCGAACCGAATCCGGTGATCCGGTTCTGGGTCACATCGAGGCGGCCGCCGACGAGCCCGTTGGTATCCACGATCTGGTCGCCGAAGCTCATGCCGGCGCGCAACGCCACGTCGCTTCCCACCGTCGGGCCCAGCTGCAGTCCAACATCGGCGAACCGGCCGGTGGTCGCCTCCTTCGAGACCTTGCTCAGCGCACTCTGGTTGTTGAGGATCGAGCTCCTCAGTGACGAGGAGAGCATGAAGGTCGAGATGTAGTTCGCGTTCATTAGTTCGCCCCTACGGCTGCGAGCAGACTGTTCAACATGTTGTCGACGGTGGAGATCAGCTTCGACGACGCCGAATAGGTCCGCTCGACCTGCAGCATGAACGCCATTTCGTCGTCCATGTTGACGCCACTGACGTTGGAAAGCGCCGAAGTGGTGCGGTCGAGCAGCGTATTCTGATACTGGACGTTGTCGCTGGTGGTCTTGCGCTGGGTTTCGATCCAGCTCGCCGACGACGCGGCAAACTCGATGATGCTTCCGTTCGGCTTGCCCTGAGCGGTCACGTCGAATGGCTGCGCCACACTCATGTTGTCGACAAGTTGCTGCAGTCGCGTCGAGAATCCGGCATTGCCGGTCGTGTTGTAATTGTAGGCGGGATTGCCGCTGATCGCGCCGTCTCGCAGCAGATTGACGTTGCCGCCCGAAGCCGGATCGACCGAAGCCGCCACCGTGATCGTGCCGGCAAGGCCGACCGACACGGTCGCGCTCGCGGGGATCGCCGGCGCACCGGGATAGGTGAAGAGGCCCGGTACGTTCGGCAGCGCGGGGACGGCGGACTGATCGCTCTCCGCAAAGGTGGCGATCAGTCCGCGCGCGATTTCGTCGAGCTGGTTCTGGTAGGTGACCGTGGCGTTATCACGCAGATCGGCCAGGCCCGCGATCTTGCCCGACTTGAGCGGCATTACCGAGGAGGCGCCGGTCACCGCGACGCCGTCGATAATGACCGCGTTTCCGGTGGTGCCGGGCGTGTAGGCGGTGGTCGGCGCGAAGCTCACCGTCCGCGCCTGCTTGTCAAACAGAGCGATGCCGCTATCGGTGTATAGCGCCGCATCGCCATTGCCGCGGATCGACACCGATATGCCGAGCTCCTGCGACAGTTGCGAGATGATGCTGTCGCGCTGGTCGAGATAGTCGGTCACATCGTCGCCGGCGATCGTGCCTTTCACCACCGCGGTGTTGACCGTAGCGAACTGGGTGAGGAGCTGGTTGATATTGGCGACCGACGTCGCCATGTCGGCATCCGCGCCTTCGCGCGTCGCCTGCACGGTCTTGGTCGCCTGGTTGAGCGCGGTCGCCATGTCCTTTGCGGACGAGACGGCGGCCCGCGCGAGCGTCATGTTGTCGGGAGCGGTAGCATACTGATGCAGCGCTTCCTTCAGCGCATTGAGCTGCGCGGTCGGCGACTGGTTCAGTTCCGGATCGTCCACCGTTGAGGCCGCAATCTGCTGCAGGCCGGCATAGGTCGCCGTCTGCCGTGCGGCCGCCGAAGTCGAGGTCAGGACATTGGTGAACAGCCCGGCGCTCGCGGCCCGCTGGATGGCCGCGACATAGACACCGGCGCCGGGATAGGTTTCCACCAGGGCGGTTTTCCGCGAATACCCCGCCTGGCTGGCGGCTGAGATATTGCGCGAGATGACCGACGACTGGATACCCGACGCCATCAGGGAGGCGCGGGCGGTGTCGAGGGTAGTAGCAAGGGACATGACGCTCTCCAGGCCGGAGCCGGTGCCGATTAAATCAGCGCTTCAGATTGACGACGACATCCAGCAGGTCCGCACCGGTCTGGAACGATTTCGAATTGGCGGTGAAGCCGCGTTGCGCCTCGATCATCGAGGTCAGCTCGTCGGCGAGATCGACATTCGATTCTTCCAGCGCACCGGACTGGATGGTGCCGAGGCCGTTGGTGCCGGATATGTCAACCTGAACGTCCCCGGATTTCAGATTCAACGAATAAACGTTGCCTACTTCCGGCGTCAGGTTGTCGGGACTGGGGACATTGGCGAGCGCGACCTGGTAGAGCGCCTTCTTCGAGCCGTTCTGGAAGATCGCGGTGACCACTCCAGATTTGTCGACGTCCACCTTCTCGATGGCCGAGGGCGCATTGCCATCGACGGTTGCCTTGAAGGCGAAACTCGACGCAACCTGCGTCATGGACGAAAGATCCATCGTGAAGGGCGAGCCACCGGGGATGTTGATCGCCAGCGACGTCGGGCTTGGGAGTGTCAGGTCCAGCTTGCCCTTTCCGGTCGCGCTAACGTCAAAGGTGAAAGTGGTCGTAGCGGCACCGCCCGTCGTAAGCTGAGTCGCCCCATTGTAAATCTGGATATCCCAGGTATTCGCCGCAGTCTTGGCCGCATAGACATCGAGCGTGACGGCATTGCCGATATTGTCGTAGGTCACCACGGAAGTCTTCGACGTGAAATTGCCGGGACCGGCCGGTCCGGCGATGATCGCCGCGCTGGGATCAAGATTGGCGGCCACGGTCGCCTTGGTCGACGCCTGGGCCTGGAGCATTTGCTGATTGATGTTGACGGCAGTCAGTCCGTTGAAGCCGTTGGCGACGACGTTGGGCGGGCCGTTCTGGATGTTGTAGCCCATGAGCTGGAAGCCGGCGGCGTTGACAAGGTTGCCCTGGCTGTCGGGAACGAACGAACCCGCACGGGTGAGGAAGGTCTTGCCCGATGTGTCCGATACCACGAAGAAGCCATTACCCTGGACGGCGAGATCCGTCGTCGACGTGGTAAAATGCAGATTGCCGGGATCGGTGATGGCGTAGCGGACCGTCGTTTCGACAGCGCCGGAGTTATATTTTCCCGAGCCGCTCTTCAGGATCAGCGACGAAAATTCGGTCGAAGCCCGCTTGTAGCCCGTGGTGTTGACGTTCGCGATGTTGTCCGAAACGGTCGCCAACTTGTTGGACTGCGCAGACATTCCGGAAACACCGGTGCGCATCACGCCGTACAGGCTCATGGGTTAGACTCCTCTGGTAAGTTACGGTTATAATGAAGACTCTTGCTTGCGCGGGGCTGACGGTGGCCCGCAATGCGTGACGTCATGTCGTGGGCTGCCGGCAAAGCGAACGCGCCTTCTCCGTCCAGGCGCCGAAGCCGCTCGACACCAGATGGTCGACGATGTGGCAGATGTAGCGCTTCTGCGCCGGCTGGTTGTTCGGGCCCGCGTTGTAGCGGGCGACCGCCATGGTCCAGCTTCCTTCGCGCTGCTTCAGCACCTTGAGGAAGCGGGCCGCATAATCGACGTTCTTGGCGGGATCGAACATCGCCCGCACCGAGTCGAATTTGTCGCCGTGAAAATAGTGATTGATCTGCATGCAGCCGAGATCGATGAGCTTGACGCCCCGGTGCCTCATGGCCTCGAAGTTGGCTATCGCATCGTCCAGGTTCTTGGCGAACACCGTCTGGCCTTCGGCACCCAGCGCATAGGGATACAGGGCGCCGCGACGCCCGGTTTCGGTAAGGCCGACAGCATAGAGAATGCCGAGTGGAATGCCGTGGATCTGCGCGGCGCGGGCCATTTCGCTCTCACACGGACGCACGTTGTCCGCGCTCGCTTTGGCGGCGCCTGCGCTACAGATAAACAGGGCCGCGACGATCGAGCGGCGCCACGTCGGGGTCATGACGGGTCTCCTGGTTGGGCCTGCGCTCCTGGCGCGCTTGCTTGGCGCCGCCATCGGGCTGACCGGATGATGTGCTGGATCCATCGAACGTTCCCTGCGGCTGCGACCACTGCTGTTGTTGCCCGGGCAGCGACGACTGCGGCTGTCCCGAGCCAGCCTGAAATCCGTCCAGCGAACCATGCTGGACCGGCGCGACGTCGGCGACGTAGCCGGCCGACTGCATCAGTTCCTGGATCGCGTCGCGCTGCTGGTTGAGCATCTGGCTGGTGTCGCGGCGATCGGCCGCGAGATGGACCGAAATGGCCGCGCCGACGAGACGCAGGCGCACGGTCACGTTGCCGAGCTGCGCCGGCTCCAGGCTGATGGTGAGGATCTTGAGCGGCTGATCGGCCCCATTGCTCTGAGCTCCGGCAAGATCGGGCGCCGGCGCCGACGCCGACGTCGATGCCGCAGAACTCTCCAATTCGGCCACGACCGCGCTCGCCACCTGCTGTGTCGGTGTGAATTGCGCAACCGGCGGAAGATGGGTCTGCTGTTGAACCACGGTTACCTTGGTCATTTCCTGCAGCGTTTCGCGGCCCGAAGCCCTTACGGCATGTTCGATGTTGGCTGCGACCGCTTCAAAGCCGCCGCTTGCAGGCATGTTCTTTGATGGAGCGGCGCTGACTTGCGGAGCCGCCTCGCCTTGCGGCGGCGGCGCCGCCGCCGGCCGCGCCCCGACCGGCGGACGGGTTTCGGATTCCGCAGCATTCGTCTTGATCGCAGGCGCAGCGCTTCCGACCGACGGCCCGCGTGCCCCGGAGGGTTGCTCCGATCGGGCAGGCCCGGCTGTCCTGGAGCTGCCGGGCGTTTGCGCCTGCGGCTTCACGACCGGCAGCGCCGCAAGCTCCTGACCAACGATCGCGGGAAGCGTCGGTTGGTTCTGGGTGTCCGCCTTCGCCCGGTGATCGAGCGGACCGGATATCCGCGGCGAATCCCGCTGATCGACCGTCTCGGCGTGCTCGCTGACCGTCTCAGCCTTCGACTCATCGGGCTCGGCCGGTTGCGCCAGGCGGGTTCGCAGATTACCGGTCTTCGTGCTTGCCTCGCTCTTCCGATCGTTCAACGCAACCTTTGCAAGGCTGGACACCGTGTGAAGCAGGTCCTTGAACGATGAATCCTCGTGCGCCGGGCCGGTCGGGTGTTTTGCGGACCGGGCCGCCCCGCGGGTGTTGATGCTTTCGGCGATGCCCGCGAAAAGCTGCCCAGAGGTTCCGTTGAGCTTTGTCATGTGAGATTTCTCATGTAAACTTTCTCATGGGCGGCGATCCTTGGTGAGGAGCTCCAGCTCGCTGAGTTGCTGCTGCGCGCGTGCCAGAGTCGTTGTCGACGGCGAGAGGTCGAGGCGTGCCGGCGTTGGCGGCGGCTTGTCGGCGGGAGCACCGGCGAGCGACACTGCGACCGGTTTGCGTACGTCGAGCGCGAGTTGAAGCGTTGCGTTCAACAGCCGGACATCCGGCTCGGCGAGCCTCGACCTCTCGATGGCCTTCAACTCGGCAAGACCCCCCTCGTATTCGTCCGTGAGCGCCCGCGCCACGCCGCGGAAGAGATGCGACCGTTCGCGCTCCGCGCTCCCGTCCGGACTGAGCGGCAGCGCCTGCTCACCGGCGAGCCGCACCACGGCAATCCGCCCGCGAACCAATGCCACCTTCGAGACCGTCAGATAGAACTTGAGGCGACTTGCCCGATCGAGCTGATCCAGCAGCGCCACGATCCGCGGAAAGCGACGCTCGTCCAGGGCAAGGTTCGTCCGGGTCAGGACCGAGGAAAAACGCTGCCAGAAATCACCGGCATAAACCGAATTGCGGTAGTGCCGCATATAGGCGAGCGTCAGGAACTCGAACTTGTCGAAGTCCTCCGCCTGCCCGACCAGCACGATCTCGCGCCGCAGGGCGGCCTCTTCCACCAGCGTGCCAGGCAGCAGCAGGCGCGCATCGTCCAGACGCTCGATGGCGATCGACGCGTCCGAGGTCGAGAGCAGCGCTCCCTGCACGAGGGCAATCTGTCCACTCATGCTCAACGGAATCTCGCGCAGCTTGACATCCTTCAAGAGTTCTCTGGCTTCCTCCTGGCGGCCCTCGACATAAGCGAGCGCGCCGTTGAACAGCCGCTCATCGACATTCAGCCGGTCGCGCGGCAGCTTTCGCACGATCTGCGGCGTCCCACCGCTGAGCAGGTAGACGACGACCGCCTGACCGTTCTGCGGGCTGCTCCAGACGGCGGGATCAGCGGCGAGAAACTTCTCGCCGATCTGCCGGATCAGCGCGAGATGGCCGCTATGCGCCGCCGCATCGCCGCTCGCGATGCCGTCCTGCACCGCCTGCAGCGACCGAACCAGTTCAAAGGGTTGTCCTGAAGGCGGCACCGGATCCGGTGTTGCGGCATGCGCCGCCGCAACGAAGGACAGCACCGCGAATGACAGGGCGAAATATTTCGACGGGATCACGGGCGCTTCTCCCGGATCAGGATCTCGATCCGGCGGTTCTGTGCCGCGGCCGGATCGCTTGGGATTTTCGGGCGCCGATCGGCATAACCCTCGACATGCTCGATTCGTTGCGCATCAACACCGGAACGAACCAGCATGTAATACGCCATCTGCGCGCGCGCCGTCGAAAGCCGCCAATTGTCGTAAGTTTCTGACCGGTAGGGTCGATTATCGGTATGGCCGCGTACGATGATCGTGCCCTGACGTTTTGTCAGCAACGGCCCGATCTTGTCGATGACGCGGATCAGCTCGGGGCGTGGCTCGGCGGAGCCAAGCTTGAACATGCCGAAGCTTGCGTCATCGGTCAGACTGACGAGCAGGCCCTCCTCGGTCTGACGCACCTCCGCAGCCGGCCCGGCGCCGGCCTTGAGATCGGAGAGCGCATCGGCGATTGCGGCCTGGAGTTGCCTTGCGCTCGGCTGGGGCTGGGTAGCGTCGCGCGGCTCGGAGTCCATTGTGGCTTCAACCGGGCGTGTCTGGACCCCAGGATTAGGCTGAGGATTGGCCTGGCTATTCGATTGGCTGTTGGCTTGAGCATTGGCCTGAGCGTTGGCCTGAGCGTTGGCTTGAGCGTTGGCTTGGGCACTACCGTCCCGGCCGGGCGGCGAAGGCGCTGGACCCGGCGGCAGCAGGGGCGACATGGTTGCTGACGACGATTCCGCATCGGGCGCGGTGCTGCCGCCGGCATCATCAGGCTTGCTTCGCCGGACCGACTGCGGCTCGTCCTGCCTGGTGTCTGCCGTGTCGCTGCGCGTGCGCGGTTTCGGGTTGGTTTCGTTTTCGACCACCCGGCCGGCGTCGTTTACGGTCGGCGGGGCAAGCTTCCAGTAGCCCGGGTCGAACGGATCGCGGTAAGCTTCGCCTCCCTTCAGGCCGTTCTCTTCGGCAGAGGTCAACGCGCCGGCTCGCCGCTGGCCCGTCGCCTGGCCCGAGCCGGCGACGATCTCGGTGAGCACGGCGTAGGGATCGCGAAACAGGACCTTCTCTTCGTAGTACGGCGGCTTCTCCGCGGTCGGCGAATCGCCGCGGCGCTCTTCAGCCGGTCCCGCCGGCTGTCGCTTGCCGTCCTGGCCTTCGGCCGCGGCCGGGTCCTGCTTGGCCGGGTCCTTGAGACCCTTGGGCGCCGGCGCGTTTTCCGCGAGGTTGATCGGGTTGAAGTAGCTCGCCACGACGTGACGCTGGTCCTGATTGAGCGCATTGATCAGCCACATCACCAGGAAGAACGCCATCATGGCGGTCATGAAGTCAGCGTATGCGATCTTCCAGACACCGCCTTTGGCAGGCGTGTCATCGAAAGCGCTGCGGCGCCGGATGATGACGAGTTCTGGTTTTTCGTCACTCATTGCGGGTTACCGGCGCGCCTCTTTCAGGCGCGCCGTCCACACCGAAATCTGCGTCTCGATCACGGTCTGATCGGCGACGACGCGGATTTCGAAGCTGTCGGCGACCTGATATTCGATTCCCGTCCGACCGGCCGTATCGAGCTGCGCCCTGACCAAAGCGAGCAGATCGCTCGGCCCCGCAATCCGGAACACCGGTACGGGAGAGCTGCACGTCAGTGCCGCTATCTGCTCGACCAGTGCCGCGACGGCCTTGTCGCGGACGGCTTCGATCAGGAACGGCTGGAGTATACGGGCAACGGAGCTCGCAATGTTGGTTTCCAGTTCACGGCAGGCCACGGTGAAGCCGCTAACGATCGCGACCGCCCGCTCGTCGGACCATTTGGCCCGCTCTTCACCCAGCCGGATGGCGCCGTGCACGCGCTCCTGCGCCAGCTTGCCATCGCCTTCCGCGAGCCCAGCGGCATAGCCGCGCCGATAGGCGTCGTCGAGCAGATTGACGGGCGGAGCCTCGACCGTCGGCGCAGCAAGGGACTGAAGTTGAGGCTGGGGTTGGGGCTGAGTTTCGCGCCTGGCTTCCTTCGGCCTTGCCACGGGCTCCTGGACCTTCGGCTTCTCGGGCGACTTGGTCCGGCCGTTGGCGTCGAACTGGGTCAGAAGTTTTCCGATTGCCGCGTTCATGCCGTTTCCTCCCGACGCATCCAGTCTTTGAGGATCGCCGCCGCCTGCATCTGATCGAGGCGCACGATCTGCTCAAGGCGCTTCTGCGGCGTGCGCTGCATCTTGCCCTCAAGGTCTTCGACCAGATTCAACTCCGCCAACTCCTGTGGCGACGCCAATGCGGCGGCCTCGAGCTCGGCAGCGGCTTCGGCCGCCTCGATCTGCCCCTGCTGCGCGCGATGGGTCAGGATACTGTTGACCGCCGGGCGCAGGCCGAACCAGACCAGCATCGAGGCGACGGCCAGAATGGTCACCGCGTTGATGACGCTGCCGAGCTGCTTGTTGAGCATTTCGACGAAACCGATCGGCGGCACCGGCGCCAGCTCACGCGACCCCTCGACGAAATCGACGGCCGTCACCTGGATCTGGTCGCCACGCTGCCGGTCGATGCCGCCGGCAGTAGCGGCAAGCTGGCTGATCTCGGCGACCTTGCTGTCGATGATGGCCTGATTTGTCTTGTCGCCGAGCTCGGCGACAAGACGGCCGCGGTTGATCAGGACGGCGATGAAGAGCTTTTTGACGGTAAAACCGTCGCTGACGGTCGTCGTGGTCTTGGACGACACTTCGAAGTTGGTGACGTCCTCGCGACGCTGCTTCTCTTCGTTGGAATTCTTGGTGCCGCCGGCGTTGACCTGCTGGTCCGGAAGATTCTGCTGCACCGTCGTCGGCGTCTGACGGTCCGCGTTCAGCGACGTCTCCTTCTCCCGGACGTTACGGACCGAGCGCTCCGCGCGCGCTTCCGGATCGTAGACGGTCTCGTTGGTCTGGCGCTTGTCGGTGGAAAGTTGCGGCGCGACGCTGACCTCGAAGTTGTCGATGCCCAGATAGGGCGTCAGCGCCTTGCGGATGTTCTCCTGTACCATCCCGCCGACCATCTTCTGCAGGCTGGCCATCTTGGTCGGTGCGGCGGTGGCTTCGTCCTCCTCGGCAAGCAGCATGGTGCCGTCGGCGTCCAGCACCGTTACCTTGTCGCGCGTCATGCCGGGAATGGCGGCGGTCACGAGATGGCGGATCGACTGCGCCGTGCGCGCATCGAGCGCACCGTCGCTGCGCAGCACTACCGACGCCGAGGGCGGCTGCTGCGTCGCGCGGAACGAGCCGCGCACGGGCAGGACGATATGAACCCTCGCCGCCTTCACACCCTTCATCAACTGAACGGTGCGCGCGATCTCGCCTTCGAGCGCGCGAAGCTTGGTGACCTCCTGCATGAACGAGGTCAGCCCCAGCGAGCCGATCTTGTCGAACAGCTCATAGCCGGAATTGGCGCTGGTCGGCAGCCCCTTCTCCGCGAGCAGCATACGCGACTGCATCGTCTGGCTCGGGCGGACCGAAACGGCGTCTCCGGCTGCGTTGACGTCGAAGGCGATGCTCTGTTCGCGCAGCGCAGCACCGATCCGGCTCACGTCCTCGCGGCTGAGGCC
>JAIEPP010000112.1 GCA_019748335.1 Xanthobacteraceae bacterium | reverse complement strand
CCGACATCGGTATGCACGGCATAGGCAAAGTCGATCACATTGGCCTGACGCGGCAGCGCGATCAGCTTGCCCTTCGGCGTGAAGCAGAACACCTGGTCGTGGAACAGCTCGAGCTTGGTGTGTTCGAGAAACTCTTCCGGGTTGGTGCTTTCGGAGAGAATGCCGACGGTGTGGCGCAGCCAGGCAAAGGCATTGGATTCGTGCTTCAGACGTTCGGTCGGCGATCCCGCGCCTTCCTTGTAGAACGCGTGCGCGGCGATGCCGAATTCCGCGATCTGGTTCATTTCCTCGGTGCGTATCTGCAGTTCGACGCGCTGGTTGCCGGGACCGATCACGGTGGTGTGGATCGAGCGGTAGTCGTTCTGCTTCGGCGTCGAGATGTAGTCCTTGAAGCGGCCGGGCACCACCGGCCAGGTGGTGTGCACCACGCCGAGCGCGCGGTAGCAGGCTTCGATATCCGGCATCACCACGCGAAAACCGTAGATGTCGGACAATTGCTCGAAGCCGACCGACTTGCGCTCCATCTTGGTCCAGATCGAAAACGGCTGCTTGCGGCGGCCATAGACGCGCGCGGCAATGCCGTTCTTCTGCAGGCTCTTCGAGAGGCTGCTTTCGATCTCGCCGATCAGATTGCGGTTGCGGTCGGCGAGCGCGTCGAGCCGCTGCATCACCACGGCATAGGCTTCCGGATCGAGCGTATGGAACGAGAGATCCTCGAGTTCCTCGCGCATCTCCTGCATACCCATGCGGCCGGCGAGCGGCGCATAGATATCGAGCGTCTCCTCGGCGATGCGGCGGCGCGAGGCGTGCGGCACGAATTCCAGCGTGCGCATGTTGTGCAGGCGATCGGCGAGCTTGATCAGCAGCACGCGAACGTCATCGGCGATGGCCAGCAGCAGCTTGCGCAGGTTCTCGGCCTGCTTGGCCTCGCGCGAGACCAGTTCCAGCCGCTTCAGTTTCGTCAGTCCCTCCACCAGCGCGCCGATCTCGTGACCGAATATCTGGTCGATCTCGGCGCGGGTCGATTCGGTATCCTCGATGGTGTCGTGCAGCAGGGCTGCGACGATGGTGGCGTCGTCGAGCTTGAGGCCGGTGAGGATCGCCGCGACCTCTAGCGGATGCGAGAAATAGGGATCGCCTGACGCGCGCGTCTGGGTGCCGTGCGCCTTCATGGCGTAGACATAAGCGCGGTTCAGCAGGTCTTCGTTGGTGTCGGGGTTATACGACCTGACGCGATCGACCAGATCGTACTGCCGCATCATGCGCGCGCGGGGCGTTTTCGGCTTCTCAGCGACCGGCGACGCCGGCGCCACCGCAACCTGATCGGTCGCGGCCTGCATCTGCCGGGGGCTGCGGCGCCAGAACGCCATCTATTCACTGCCTTCTTCCGCGGACCGGATCGGCCCGCTATCATCGGACATCTAATGCGTTTTTGAACGAAGCTGCACCCTGTCGGGACCTCGAAACGTTCACTTTTGCATCGCTTGGGCCATCGAACACCAAACCCGTGCCGGGCTTGCAACGGAATCAATACGGCCGGTTTCGGCCGTATCCGTCAAGGACGCATGTTAGCGGCAAAAATGTCAACAAAAGCAAAGGCCCGGACGGATGTCCGGGCCTTTGAAAGATCGGGGAGTTCGGGACGTTCCGTCTGATCGGGCTATTCGTCCTCTTCGGGCTGCTCTTCCGGCGGCGCCAGGCCTTCCAGGCCCTTCAGGAGTTCTTCTTCGGTCATGCGTTCAACCGCGACCTCGGTGTCATCGGCATCGACGCTGGCGCCGGCCGAACCGATCAGCGGCACGGTATCGGGTTCGGGTTCGTCGACTTCGACGAACTTCTGCAGGGAGTGGACCAGCTCTTCCCGCAGGTCTTCCGGGGAAATGGTGGAATCGGCGATTTCGCGCAGCGAAACGACCGGATTTTTATCATTGTCGCGATCAACCGTTAGTTGTGATCCGGACGAGATCATACGGGCGCGATGTGCCGCCAGCAGAACCAGGTCGAACCGGTTGTCGACCTTATCAATGCAATCTTCCACGGTGACGCGCGCCATAGACTGTCGCTCCGTTAAATGGGGCCCAATATGTCGGTTATAGGCGCTAGTTATAGCGGTGGGTGGGGTTTCGCAAGGCCAAATTTGTGATTTGCGTTCCTAATGGGCTCTGCTAACCCCCGGCCGGGGCCAGAAGGCCGGAGCGTCCAGACGCGGCAGGGTTGCCGTATAGGACAAGTAAATCTCTCCATTGCAGCACTAAAAGACTAGGTTTTTCGCCCTCGGCTCACCATAATTGCGGTGGTGACTGTGGTGGGGCCAGATTCACCGAACTTTAGGCAGCAGAACGGAAAGTGCGCGCGGTTGATCGCCGCTGCGCTAAAAACGTTAACAACCACGCGAGAACCACTTTGATGTCACCAGTTTCCAACAAGATCGCGCTCTTTATCGATGGCGCCAATCTCTACGCAACCGCCAAAACGCTCGGCTTCGACATCGACTACAAGCGCCTTCTCAAGGAATTCCAGAGTCGCGGTACGTTGGTGCGTGCATTCTACTACACGGCGATTATCGAAGATCAGGAATACTCCTCGATCCGCCCCCTGATCGATTGGCTCGACTACAACGGTTACACCGTCGTCACCAAGGCGACCAAGGAATTCATCGACGCCAGCGGCCGCCGCAAGGTGAAGGGCAATATGGACATCGAACTGGCGGTCGATGCCATGGAGTTGGCCGAGCATGTCGACCAGATCGTGCTGTTCTCCGGCGACGGCGATTTCCGCTCGCTGGTCGAGGCGGTGCAGCGGCGCGGCGTTCGCGTCACCGTGGTTTCGACGATTTCGAGCCAGCCGCCGATGATTGCCGACGAACTGCGGCGCCAGGCCGACGTCTTCACCGACCTGGTCGAGTTGCAGTCCAAGCTCGGCCGCGATCCTTCGGAGCGCCCCGCCCCGCGCGAGCCCCGCCATCAAGCCCCGCAATTCCTGCAACGTGCGACCACGATGGCACCGCGCGGCGCTGATGACGAAGAATTCGACGATTGAGCCTAGTACGCTCACCTGCTAGGCCTCGGCTCTGTACAGAACCGAGGCCTTTTTGTTTTGGCTAACGCCATCAGCGCTTCCACTACCCCCGACCGCAACTGCCCGCTGTGTCCGCGGCTCGTCGCGTTTCGCGCGCAAGCGCGAGCGCTGCATCTCGACTGGTTCAATGCTCCGGTGCCCGCCTTCGGCGATCCCAAAGGCCGGCTTTTGATCGTCGGCCTCGCGCCGGGCATGCAGGGTGCCAACCGCACCGGACGGCCGTTCACTGGCGACTACGCCGGCGACCTGCTGTATGCGACCTTGCTGGAGTATGGCTTTGCCAAGGGCGTCTATCAGGCGCGGCCTGACGACGGGCTCAAGCTGGTCGATTGCCGGATCGGCAACGCCGTGCACTGCGTGCCGCCGCAGAACAAGCCGCTGCCGGTCGAGATCAACACCTGCCGGCAATTCCTGATCGCTCGCATGACCGAGATGCCGAAACTTCGCGCCATCGTCGCACTCGGCCGGATCGCCCATGATTCGACGTTGAAGGCGCTGGGCCTGCGCAATGCGGCGGCGCCGTTCAAGCACGGCGCCGTGCACGAAGCCGGCCACCTGCGGCTCTACGACACCTATCATTGCTCCCGCTACAACACCAACACGCGGGTGCTGACGCCGGAGATGTTTCGCAACGTGTTCGCGAAAGTGCGCGCGGATCTGGATAACGGCTAGACCGGATTGTCCTGCAGCCACGCCAGTACGTCGCCGGCGTTTCGATCGGGCGGAAATACCGGGTAGAACACGTGGGTGATGACGCCGCTATCGACGATCAGCGCCAGCCGCTTGATCAACGTCAGGCCAGCCACATCCATCGTCGGCAGCTTCAAGGCTTGGCTCAGCGCCAGCTTTTCGTCCGACAACACCGGAAAGGGCAGATGCAGCCGTGACGCCATTTCGGTCTGGTAGACGTTGTCCTGCGTCGACAGGCCAAACACGTGTTTGGCCCCGGCGGCCTTCAGTTCTGCAAAGAGATCGCGGAACGAACAGGTTTGCGGGGTACAGCCTCGCGCGCCCGGGATCATGTCCCAATCATCGACCAGACTGATCTTGCCGGGCTCGCCCGTTCGCGGATAGGCGAACACGACGGTGCGGCCAAGCAACATCGACAGATCGACCGCGGTATCGTCGGTGGCGAGCAGACTGAGCGAGGGGACCCGCTTGCCGGTCAGATGCTTCGCGGCGCCATCATCCGTTGGCGCCGGGATCTTGCTCCAGTCGACTTCGAGCAGGTTCTTCTGGTTCATGGCCGCATTCTCCTTCGTCCGTCATTGCGAGGAGCATTTGCGACGAAGCAATCGATCCTTGCATGCGGCGAAAATGGATTGCTTCGCTTCGCTCGCAATGACGGCGATCGTCGTTAACCCCTCGCCCGCAACAAGCGGCCCTTTTCCCGGCCCCAGTCGCGCTTCTTTTCGCTCTCGCGCTTGTCGTGCAGTTTCTTGCCCTTGGCGACCGCCAGCAGCAGTTTGGCGCGACCGCGCTCGTTGAAATAGAGTTTGAGCGGAATCAGCGTCATGCCGTCGCGATCGACCGCGCCCATCAGCTTGTTGATCTGCTTTCTGTGCAGCAGCAGCTTGCGCGGCCGTTTCGGCTCGTGGTTGAAGCGATTGGCCTGCAGATATTCGGGAATATTGGCGTTGATCAGCCAGATCTCGCCGTCCTTGGTATCGGCATAGGATTCCGCAATCGTGGTCTTGCCGTTGCGGATCGACTTCACTTCGGTGCCGGTCAGCGCGATGCCGGTCTCGATGGTGTCCTCGATCGCGTAGTTGAACCGGGCCTTGCGGTTTTCGGCGACAACCTTGATCGGGCGCTCTTTCTTCTCGGCCACATCAAGCCTTCTTGAGGAGATCGCGGATCTCGGTCAGCAGCACCACCTCGGCCGACGGCTTCGCCGGTTCGGCAGGTTTCGCTTCATCCTTCCGCTTCAACGTGTTCATGGCGCGAATGACCATGAACAGCACGAAGGCGATGATCGCGAAATTGATGGTCAGCGTCAGGAAACTGCCCCAGGCCAGTACGGCGCCCTGCTTTTTGGCGTCGGCCAGATTGGTCGCTGTAACCGCCTTCGACAATCCCGTGAAATAGTTCGAGAAATCGAGGCCGCCGGTAATCGCGCCGATAATCGGCATGATGATGTCGCCGACCAGCGAGGTCACGATGGCGCCGAAAGCCGCACCGATGATGACGCCGACCGCGAGGTCGACGACATTGCCTTTCATGGCGAATTCGCGAAATTCCTTCAGCATGTTGGGTTCCCTTTTTCGTTCAACGGGCGAAGCGTGCGACTGGCTTCAAAATGGTTCGACCAAGGTCGGAACCATTTTGAAGCTTTTTATTTTGACGCGTTTTCTTCACGCGAACCGGTTCCCACTTCGCTCAAAAACGCTTTTAGTTGATCAGGCCGGCATGCACCATGGCGTCGCGGATCACGGTGCGGGTTGGCGGCGTCACCGTCATCAGCGGCAGACGTACTTCTTCTTCCAGCCGCCCCAGCAACTTGAGGCCATGCTTGGCTCCGGCGAGGCCCGGCTCCTTGAAGATGGCATCATGCAGCGGCACCAGCCGGTCCTGAATTTTCAATCCGGTGGCATAATCGCCCTTGAGGACCGCGGACATCAGATCGGCGCACAGCTTCGGCGCCACATTGGCGACGACCGAGATGCAGCCATGTCCGCCCGCGGCCATATAGGCCAGCGCCGTCATGTCCTCGCCGGAAAGCTGGATGAAATCCGGTCCCATCGCATGGCGCTGCTGCGAGACGCGGGCAAGATTGGCGGTGGCGTCCTTGACGCCGGCGATGTTCTTCAGTTCGAACAGCCGGGTCATGGTCTCCACGGACATATCGACAACGGAGCGCGGCGGGATGTTGTAGATGATGATCGGGATCCCGATCGCATCATTCACCGCCTTGAAGTGCTGGTACATCCCTTCCTGGGTGGGCTTGTTGTAATACGGTGTCACCACCAGCACGGCATCGGCGCCGGCCTTCTCCGCGTGCACAGCCAGATCGACGGCTTCGCGCGTCGAGTTCGAGCCCGCGCCAGCGATGACGGGAACGCGGCCCTTCGCCTCATCGATGCACATCTCGACCACCCGGTGATGCTCATCATGGCTGAGCGTCGGGCTCTCGCCCGTGGTACCGACGGGAACGAGGCCGTGCGACCCCTGCTCGATCTGCCAGCTCACGAGGCCGCGAAGGGCCGCCTCGTCGAGCGAACCATTCTTGAATGGGGTGACCAGAGCGGTGAAGGAGCCCCGGAAATTCGTGTTCGCTGCCATGGACTTCCTCCGAACGCTTCAGCTACGGCATCATCGGTATTGGGATTGCAATTCATATCGGGTCTGGTGATCAGGCGAAAGGCCGTTCCGTATAGTCACCTGGTAGCTTGTTTTGGCGCCTTTTCCCGGAACCGGCCCGCTTCGGCCGCAACGCTATAGCCGCGATTTTGCCGCGGTGACGGCGCAAACAGGCGCCGCCGCGACGATTTTAGCATTTTGTCCACATATTCAATCAAATAGACCTGAGGCCTGAGCGATTGACTGATTCGCCCTCGCAGAGGAAAGCCGTGACACCTTCCGCCCGCGCAGCCGCAATGCGATCGACCGCACTGGCGACAGGTCTGGCGCTGGCCTTAGGGCTGATCTTGGGGCTGTCCGCCCTCTCCGTCGAGGCCTGGGCCAAGCCCAAAGTTCCATTGCCGAAGGCACGGCCGATCGCCCGCAGCGTTGTTCCGAAGTCTGCTGCCGCCATGGCTGTCCCGAAGTCTGCCGCGGCCACACCTGCCGCCGCTGTCCCGGCGCCACCGGTAGCAGCGACCGCCGTTCCAGCCCCTGCAGCACCGGCGCTGGGGCCCGCAACGCGCCAGCACGCCGCCCCGCCGCCGCCGCGCAGACAGGTAACACCCGCCGCCATCGCCACGACTTCGTCGACGCCGCAGTCCGACAAGGACGCGCTGGAGACCGTCATCGAGCTCGTGCGCAAGCACAAGCCCGCGGACGCGACCCAGGCGCAGGCCGTGATCTCGGATCCGGTCGCCCGCAAGCTCGCGGAATGGCTGATCCTGCGCAGCGACAACAACGGCGCTTCCGTCGAGCGCTATCGCGCTTTCGTTTCGGCCAATCCGAGCTGGCCGTCGCAGACATTCCTGCGCCGGCGCATCGAGGCGGCGCTGTGGGACGACCATCGCGACGACGCCACCGTCTGGTCGTGGTTCGAGAACGAATCTCCGATCTCGGCCAAGGGCCGTTTCGCGCTGGCGCGGGTAATGATCGCGCGCGGCGATCGCACCAACGCCGAACGGCTGGTGCGCGAGGCCTGGCGCGGCGACGGTATGTCGGAAGACACCGAGACCACGGCGCTCGACCTGTTCGGCGCGCTGCTGACCGCGGGCGATCACAAGGCGCGGATGGACAACCTGCTTTATGGCACCGAGCAGGAAGCCGGCGGCATGCGCGCCGCGAAGCGGCTCGGCGCCGGCCACGTCGCACTCGCCAAGGCGCGCATTGCCTCGAACCGGAAAGCCTCCAACGCCAAAGCCTTGATCGAGGCGGTGCCGCGCGAGTTGCACGGCGACGCCGGCTACATGTTCGCGAAAATCCAGCTGCTCCGCCGCGAGGAAAAATTCGCCGAAGCCGCCCAGCTGATGCTGGGCGCACCGAAGGATCCAGCCCGCCTGCACAATCTCGACGAATGGTGGATCGAACGACGGCTGCTGGCCCGCAAGATGCTCGATGTCGGAGAGCACCGCACCGCCTATCTGATCGCGCGGGACGCGGCGCTGCCGTCGCGCGACATCTACAAGACTGAGCAGGAATTCACCGCAGGCTGGATCGCGCTGCGCTTCCTGAACGACCCGGCGGTGGCCGCGCAGCATTTCGCGCGCATCGGGGTCGGCAGCGTCAACCCGACCGCGCTGGCACGCGCCGGCTATTGGCAAGGCCGCGCGGCGGAAGCCGCGGGCCGCGCCCAGGAGGCCCGCGCCGCCTATGGCCGCGCCGCCGAGCAGTCGACCAGCTATTACGGCCAGTTGGCGCGCGCCAAGCTCGGACTGCCGCAACTCGAATTGAACGGCGTCCCCCGCGGCCGCGGGGTCGAACGGCTGGAAATCGTCCGCGCGGTGCAATTGCTCTATGAACTCGACGAGCGCGAGATCGCGATACCGATTTTCGCCGACATGGGCGAGAACGGCGATCCCGATGCACTCGCGGGCCTCGGCGAACTCACCGCCCGCAACAACGACGCGCGCGGCATGCTGCTGCTCGGCAAGGCCGCGCTCAATCGCGGACTGCCGTTCGACCACTATGCTTACCCCGTCAACGGCATACCGCCGTTCAAGCAGATCGGACCGGAAGTCGAGCCAAGCGTCGTCTACTCGATCGCGCGGCAGGAAAGCGCCTTCAATCAGGCGGTGGTATCGCCGGCCCAGGCCTACGGGCTGATGCAGGTGACACCCGACGCCGGACGCTATGTCACCAAGCGCGCCGGCGTCAGCTTCGACCTCAGCCGGATGAAGACCGATCCGGTCTACAACGCGACGCTCGGCGCCGCCGAGCTCGGCGGGCTGCTGGAGGACTATCGCGGCTCCTACATCATGACCTTCGCCGGCTACAATGCTGGTCGCGGCAGCGTCAAAAAGTGGGTCGAGCGTTACGGCGATCCGCGCGATCCCAAGGTCGACGCGGTCGACTGGGTCGAACAGATCCCGTTCTCCGAGACGCGCAACTATGTGCAGCGGATCATGGAGAACCTGCAGGTCTACCGGGCGCGGTTCGGCGGCGGGACACGGTTGCAGATCGAAGCCGACCTGCATCGCGGCAGCGTCGAATAGCGCAGGTTTTGAATTCAGAGGTAGATGAAAATCGCCCCCGGACCGGGTCCGGAGGCGATCGTGCGTCCTGAAAAATCTTCGGAGGCGTCAGTACACCAGACCGGTTCCCGGCTGTTTGTCGAGGGCTGCGGCCAGCGAGCGATACTCCTCGCTTGACGTGCCGGTGAGCTGGGCAAGCCGGTTCAGGTGATACTGCGCTTGATCACGATTGCCCTGCTCGACCTGCCACAGGCCGTAATACTGCCAGGTCTTGACGTGGTCGGGGTCGGTCTTGAGCGCGCGCTCGTACCAGATCTGCGACACCTTGTAGTCGCCGAGCTTGCGATAGGAATAACCGATCAGGTTGGCGACGGCCGCGTTGTCGTCGTGGCCCAGCGCCTTCAACTGGTCGATCGCCGCCGCATAGTCATTGCGGTCATAGATCGTCGTGTAGGCGAGTCGGTAGCCCTTGGTGAAGGCCGGGTCCTCCATATAGGACGTTGTCCCACCCTTCTTTTTCTTCGACGCGGGGGGTGGATCGGACGCCGGCGGATCGCCTGCCGCATAGGCCTGCTGGACGGCCGGGGTGGTCGCCAGCAAAACTGAAAGAACCGCGAACAACGTCAGCCTGATTGGGTATCTGCTCATGCTTTCTCCTGATGTTGACGACGAAAAGCTCCCGCCGGAACCTCAGAAGCTAACCCCCGTCCTCCGGCTTTATTCGGGCCGACGTGTGCCCGTCCCGAAAACGTGACACCGGGAATTCCCGTCGGGACAAAGAAAAACCCCCGGCAGTTGCCTGCCGGGGGTTTTCCGAGTGTTTCAAGTCTTTCGGGATCAGAAGTTACGCTGAGCGCGAACGTTCAGGTAAACAGTGCTCTGGTCCTTGAACTCGTAGACAGTCGTCGGCTTGGGAGCCGCAGCTGCCAAGGTGGCAATGCCCGACATCTTCTGGTCGAGGAAGAACGCGCCGACTTCAGCCGAGAACGTCAGGTTCTTGACGGGAGTCCAGCGGGTAACCACACCAACCTGGGCAGTGTTGAAGTCCGGGTTGCAGGTAAAGCCTGCGCCCTTGCCCACGGAGTAGTTGGCGCACCATTGACCCTTGGCCGAGGTGAGGTCCAGCGCGGAACCGTTGTAACGAACGGAAGCGTAGCTGCCCCAGAGGCTGGTCGACCAATAGGGATCCCAGTTGTGGTTGAACGCACCACGGACACCCCAAGCATCCACCAGCTTGATGTCGCCGCCCGGAACGTAGACCGCGTCAGCAGTCTGGCCGAAGCCGATGCTCTGGTAAGCGGCAGGATTGCCGGTTCCGCTGAACATCGCGAAGCTCGGCGATGCCGCGCTCGTGGAGATCACTTGCTTGGTATCACCCTTTGCGTAGGTGGCGTCGATCTTGAAATCGTCGCCTGCGCCGGTTGGAATGTTCTTGATCTGCAAGGCAGCCGAAACCGCACCGCCCCACTTGGTATCGGGGTGGCCGGAGATTTCCGACAGAGCAGTCGGTGCGCCAGCAGCGCCGAGGATGTTGTACGAAGCGCTCACTTCATGCAACGCGCCCGAAATCTGGAACAGACCCCAAGCCTGGTCGACGCGGATGTTACCGACGACGTCCGGAGAGTGGGTGCCGGCGTAAGCGTTGGCACCGGCAGCGGTAGCACCCGCGGCAACGCCGAGGTTCAGCACGGCGGTGCGGTTGAACACGGTCGGATCAGCGAGGCCGATGGTGCCCGACACGCCGTTACCGAACTGGGCGGTGTACTGGATGTTGTTGACGCCGGTGACGGTGTCATGGCCGCCCATCAGGAACGAGTTGTTGTTGCCTGGATAGCCATTCCACGGAGTCGCGAAAGCCGACGATGACTTACCGAAGGTGAAACCAGCGAACTGGATGAACACCATTTCAACCGCGACATAGCCGCCACCGGGCGTATTCAGCGGGTTCGAGCCAGCCGCACCCGTCACCGCCGGGTTAGACGATCCGAAGTTATTGAACTGGAAGTCGCCCTGACCGAAGGTACGGACCACGCCGTATTCCGTGGCAGTGCGGGTATCAACCGTCAGCGCCATACGCGAACGGGAAGCGAAGTAATCGCGATAGCGATTGCCCTGGCCGAGATCCGAAGACCAAGCCGGACCGCCGTAGATGTTGCCATTGAACGTGGTGTCGATACGGACGTAACCACCCAGCTTGATGCAGGTGTCGGTGCCCGGGATATAGAAGAAACCAGCACCGTACAGGGAGCAGATCCTCACGTACTCGACCGCTTTGGCCTTGACGGGAAGATCGGCAGCCTGTGCTCCACTCATGGCGATGAGACCCGCCGCTGAGCCGAGAATAAGGCTCTTAACCATCTTCATGATAAACCTCCAAGTTGCTCTGTAGGGAAGGTTCCGGATCCGCCGGGTGAAATCACCCTAAGGTTGGTTCCCTTAATCCCCTGAAACCCGCTTAGTCGCTTCGCGCCTTCGGACACTCCCGCATGAACGCGAGGGACTTAAGCGAACCACCTAACGGGACGACCTCGGGATGCCCCCCTCCGTCGCCCGATCACAATTACCGAGGACTTCTGCACACGCAACAAAGGAACGGCTTCCAACAGCCTTACGCGGCGCCTTTTCCAAGCGGTGTTGCACAAATAACACGCAGTCGTGATTGAAATTCTGTTGCAAGCTACTGTTTCAAATAGATATTTTTGAATAGTTCCATTTGACGCGTGAATTGTCGCGGCGAGCCTCCGGCGACTGGCTTTTGCCCTTCAGAAGCCGCTTCGGGTCGAATCGAACGCCGTGGAACACCGAATCTCCGCCTGCAAACCGCACCCTTTATAAAGGCGTCGATTCCGAAGCCGGGGAACGATCTCTCGCTGGAGAATGGGTCCGGCGGGCCGCAATACACGCGGGGTGCCGCTTCGATGCATATGAGCCGCGCCGTTACGGCCAACGATCGCGCCGGCTATCGGCGGATCGACCGAACCCGTCCGGAGAATTACGAAGCCGT
>JAIEPP010000181.1 GCA_019748335.1 Xanthobacteraceae bacterium | reverse complement strand
GATGCGCACCGGCAGCCCGTTGAGCGTGGCGAACACCACGGGCGTCTCGGCCGCGGTGCCGATGAGCACGCCGCCGCCCACCAGCGCGTCCAGCACCAGCCGGCCGCTCGCGAATGTTGATACTTTGGGATTCAGCCCCTGCTTTTCCCAGGTCTTGTCGTGATCGGCGACGAAGAACTGCCCCCAGCCGAGTGCGATGCCTTCCCCGATGGTGATGTCCTGGGCACGTGATGGCGTCGTCGCCAGCGCCAGGATGGCCGCGAATGCCATAGCGCCCGCGCGCGCGAGTCCTCTTCGTCCGAAAGCAGCAAAAGAATTCACGTTAAAATCTCCTCGCGTTGGTTGACAGGATTGGAACGGACCGCCGTCCGCAAGTGACGTGCGTCAAGAATTTTTGGCGCTCAATTACCGACCTGCGTGGTCATGACGGATCTTTCGGACGCGCGAACGGACGGGCCTGCTCGAACGCCCGCGCTGCCCGAAGGACGGTAGCATCTGCGAACTTCGCGCCGATGATTTGCAGACCGACAGGCAGGCCTTCGACGGTCAACCCCGCGGGCACCGAGGCCGCGGGCTGTTGCGTCAGGTTGAACGGATAGGTGAAGGGCGAGCGGATCGGCCTCACCACGAGATCAGCATCCGATGCCTCGATCGCCGAGGCCGGATGAGACGTCGTCGGCGTGAGCAACAGGTCCCAGGATTGATGAAATTGGCTGAAATGCCGTCCTAGCGCTTCCCGGCGGTCAACAGCCTGGAGATAGGCGATGACATCGATCGACCGGCCCTTCTCGGCGACCGCCTGCAGCCCTGGCTCAATCAACGCCCGGCGACCGGGATCGAAAGACGCCACCAGCTTGGCCGCGCCCGCGAACCAGAACGTCTGAAAGATGTCGAACGGATCGTCGATGCCGGGATCGACGCGCTGCACGATCGCGCCAAGTTCTGCGAAGGCATTGGCCGCATCGCTGACGATCCTTTCCACCTCCGGGTCGAGCTGCGCATAGCCGAGCGTCGGGCTGAACGCGACGCGAAGCCCCCTGACGCCCTGATCCAGGTTCGCCCGCCAGGAACCCTCCTGCGCCGGCAGCGCATTCCAGTCGCGCAGATCGGGACGCGCGATCGCATCGAGCAGCAGTGCGGCGTCGCGCACCGAGCGGGTCATCGGCGTGACATGGAACAGCGTTCCGTTCTGCGACGGTGGATAGACAGGAACGCGGCCGAAGGTCGGCTTGAATCCGAACACACCGCTATGCGCCGCCGGAAGCCGGGTCGATCCGCCGCCATCGGTTGCGACATGAAGCGGTCCAAAGCCGAGCGCCGTAGCGGCCGCCGATCCGCCGCTGCTGCCGCCTGGGGTATGCGCCACATTCCACGGATTTCGGGTGATCCCGGTCAACAGACTGTCGCCGAGCCCTTTCCAGCCGAACTCGGACGTCGTTGTCTTGCCCAGAAGCACCGCACCCTGCTCGCGCAGGCGAGCGGTAGCGGGAGAGTCCTCGTTCCAGTCCTGGCCCGGATCGACAGCCCGGCTTCCCCGCAGCGTCGGCCAGCCCTTGGCGAGGATAAGGTCCTTCAGCGCAACCGGTACGCCATCGACGGGACCGAGCGGCTCACCTCGCTGCCAGCGCGCTTCAGACTCCCGCGCCGATGCCAGCGCGGCTTCGCCATCCAGTAATGCGAACGCGTTGACATGCCGGTCGAGGCGCTCGATGCGATCGAGCACGGCCTGGGTCGCCTGCACCGGCGACAGCGCCTTGGTCCGATATTGCTCGACCAGATTTACCGCCGAAAGCGCGGTGACGTCATCCAGCGAACCTTGTTGCTTCACTGGAGTGCGCAAGGAAGCATTCTGAGCGGACATGCCAACCACCTCGTCGTAATGGTAAATCAATTGCCGGACGCATGATGGCTAGGCGTTTGCACTTGCGCTCTGCAGCAATTAATTGCGGCGCGGCTGGTTCTGAATCAAGAACGCAAAATCCGTCATGTCAGTTGGCGTATTGCCGGAATTAAAATCCACAAAACGAAACTGCGACAGAGAAGTCCGACTAGCTGCCGATTTCCCGCATCCCGACGCGGCGCCGGCGCAGGAAATTAATTGCTTCATGCCCGCCATACGCTGCTGCAAATGCCAGCGATCGAGGGCTGACCCGCTTGTCACGCCACGAACGCCAGATTTGCAAGACAGGAAGCATAGTGAGCCACGAAACGGACGGACGACCCGGCGAATCCGATACCTTCCATCTCTGGGTATTTTCCGACGCTCACGTAGCCACCGATCGCGTCGTGTCGGCCGCCATTCGCAACAGCATGGGCTTCATTCCTCCGGCCGGATATCCGGAAAGCCTCGCTTCGGCGCTGCGCCAGTCTGAGGAAGGCGGCGAACTCGGAGGACCATCGTTCCGCTGGGACATCGCGCTTGATCTCGGCGACAATGCCGGTCTGTGGGATTTGCCGGATGATGCGCAAGGCCAGGAGGTAGTGCGCCAGCTGGGCGCGCTGAAGCATCACCGGCGCGAGCAGATATATCCCGTCGCCGGCAATCACGATGCCTCTCCTGGCAATGCGGACTCCAGCAAGGGCAAGCCTGCCAATTGGTGGTTTCGCAAGTGGATCGATCCTCTGGGTGAACACACGGAAAACTCGCGTGTCGATCCCGGTAAGCGGCCCTACCCTGTAGAAGGCGTTTGGGATCGCTATTCCTTCAAGGTCGGCAACATCAACTTCCTGATGATGAGCGACCGCAACGATCTGCCCTACCCAGTCGGGCGGCAGGAATTTGGCGGCGGCTCCCCGGCGGGCGCCGTCACTGCCGAGACCTGGTCGTGGTGGACCGACAAGGTAAAGGCCGCGCAGGCGCAAAACGAAATCGTCGTCAGCTGTCACCATCACATGCTGCGCGAGACGACGGTGGCATCGGGCGATTTCGAGGGCGTGGCGCGCTATCCGGACGGCCGCTATCGGCATGGCCGCTACCACGGCGTCGATGGCGTGCCCGAGGGGGCTTCCTACCTCTATTTTGTCGACGATCAGCCGAAAGCGCAAAGGTTCGAAACATACCTTTCCGAGAACTCCGGCGCCGTCGATATCTGGCTGGGCGGTCATACCCATACCGATCCGGATGACATCGTGAACGGACGCAGCCATGTCGAGGCGAGATGGGGCACCCATTTCGTCAACTGCGCGCAGCTGTCAAAATATCATTCGTTTGTGACCTGCCCGCCCATGAGCCGCCATTTCACGTTCACGGACGGATCGCCTCTCGTGCGTGTGCGCTGCTACCTGCACGACGACAGCCACGCGCCACAAGGGTGGTATCGGCCGGCGGAGCGCGTGCTTGAGCTCGGCAAGCCGTTCCGCGCTGCCGGCGGCCGTTGAAAAGGGCGACCTGATGCCGCTCCGGAGCGAAAACCATGCGGCTGCCGCGATCGTCGACCCGCAACTTGCGTTGCCTGTCACGATGCGGCGTCCGGGTGTCGTGCCGGGAGCCGCGCCCCGCGGACAAGAGAACGCAGAGAAGACAAAGCCGCGCCTCCGCCTTGACCACGTGACGGTCCATTTCGGCAAACGGGAGCGGCCGGCCATCAGCGACGTTTCGCTGAGCATCGCGGCCGGCGAGTTCGTGGCGCTGCTCGGCCCGAGCGGATGCGGAAAGTCCACCCTTCTCAATATTTTTGCCGGATTTCGGGCGCCGAGCGCCGGACGGGTCTACTTGGATGAGACGCCGCACCGCGGACCTTCCGCTCAATGCGGGGTGGTGTTCCAGAAGCACTCGCTTTTTCCCTGGATGAGCGTGATCGAGAATGTCGCGTTCGGGCCGCGGCGTCTGGGCCTCCGCGATCCGCTGGGCATCGCACGCGACCTTCTTGACATGGTCGGGCTTGCGGATGTCGCGCACGCCTGGCCGTCGAGCCTTTCAGGCGGCATGCAACAACGCGTTGGCATTGCCCGGGCGCTTGCGACACGTCCGCCGGTTCTGCTAATGGACGAGCCGTTCGGCGCACTCGATGCGCAAACGCGCTCCCTGATGCAGGAAGAGTTGCTCGCCATCTGGGAACGGCTTCGTCCCACCGTCGTGTTCGTGACGCACGACATCGAGGAAGCCATTCTGCTCGCCGACAAAGTCGTCGTGATGGAAACCCTTCCCGGTCATATTGCGCGCGAAATTTCGGTTCCCTTTCCGCGCCCACGCGCGCTCGACGTCGTCAGTCATCCCGATTTCGTCGAGTTGCGCCGCGAGATTGCCGATGTGATCCGTACCGAGGCCCGAAAGGTATTTCGGTGAGCGGCCTCAAGGAATGGATCGATGGTGTCAAGTCGACCGGATCAATGCTGCTGCTTGGAGCCGTCGGCGTCGCGCTCTTTCTCGTGCTTTGGACGGTCGCCGCTCTCCGCCTCAATAGCGCAGTCCTGCTTCCCGCCCCCATTGAAGTGCTCCGAACCTACGGCGAGCTGATTGCCGACGGATCGCTGGCCGGCGACGTGCGGGCGAGTATTGTCAGGGTTTTCGTCGGTTTCGCCATTGCCGCTGGTCTGGCCGTTCCGCTGGCGCTGCTGCTCGCCTACTCGCGGATCCTGCGCGGCCTGGTCATGCCGCTCATCGCGTTTATTCGCCCGATCCCTCCAATCGCCTGGATCCCGCTGGCCATTCTCTGGATGGGCCTTGGCGATCCGCCCAGTTACTTCATCACGGCAATCGCGGCCTTCTTTCCGATCTTTCTCAATTCGTTTGCAGGCGGATCGTCGCTCCATGAGGAGCATGTCAATGCCGCACGATCGCTCGGCGCGCAGCCCGCAGCCCTCCTCGTGACGGTCATGCTCCCGTCAGCATTGCCGATGATTGCGACCGGTTTGCGCATCGGTCTCGGACAGGCATGGATGGCGGTGGTGACGGCGGAGCTCATCGCCGCCCAATCCGGCCTAGGCTACATGATCCAGATCAGCCGCCTTGGCCTCGAAACCGCGCGCGTTCTGGTCGGCATGACCGTCATAGGCCTGCTTGGCGCCGTCATGATCGGCGCGCTCGGCGTCATCGAGCGCCGCCTCATCGTACCCTGGCATTATCAGAAATAGAAAGGACTTCACGTATGTCACGGCCCTTCAAGGCTGCATTTGGCGCTCTCGCCCTCGGCCTCCTTACAGCGGCAATCGCTCAGAGCGCAGCACATGCGCAGGCCGACAAGATCCGCATCGGCTATCCCTCGGGCATGAACGGCCAGTTGCCGGTGGTGATGCAGAAGGCGAAAATCGCGGAAAAGCACCAACTCGACGCCGAATTCACCGCGTTTCAATATGGGCCACCGATGATGGAGGGACTGGCCTCGGGTCAGCTTGATATCGTCGTAACCAGTTTCCTTCCGCCGCTAACGCTTTCCGCGAAGCTGCCTGGATCGGTCCGGTTTATCGCCCAGCTCGGCCACTCCAGTCACTCGCTGCTGGTGGCCGGGGACAGCAAGGCAAGCCAAGTCGCTGATCTCAAGGGCCGCAAGATCGGCGTTTCCTTCAGTTCGGAATCGCACCTCGATCTTCTGTTGTTGCTGAAGGAAAAGGGGCTCGACGCCAAGTCCGACGTCGAACTCGTGAACTTGCAGCCAGGCGAACTTCCCGCAGCATTCGAGAAGAAGCTGGTGGACGCGGTCGTGATCCGGCAACCGCAGACCTTGCGGCTCGAGCAGAGCCTCGGCGCCAGAAACATCCATACCTGGCCATTCCCGTTCACCTGCATTGTCCGCTCCGAATATCAGGCGCGGAACCCCGATGCGGTCAAACGATACATCGAGGCGCTCAAGGACACGGTAGTCCACATCGCGGCCGAGCCGGACCAGTCGGCGACATGGTTTGCCGAAGCGCTGCGTATCGACCCAACGGTCATCAAGAAGCTCACCAACGAAAATCCGCTTTATACCGCCAGCGCACGCGATGCGATCCGAATCGAGATCGATGAGGCTTTCAAGGCTGTATTGACGCAGCGCCTCGACGCAGCCACCAGCTACGGCTTTGTCAAAGGCAAGGTCGATCCGGCCACGGTGCTTCCGTAACGTCGGAAGCTCCGCTGACAGCCGCGCATGATTCTTTCTCCGGCCGCCATGGGCGACAGGCAGTACGCCTATCGCTCAGGCCGGCCTCGCTGTCAGCTGCAGTGCTTCTCCGTCCTGGGGTATCAGAAGCTGCTGCGGCGAGACGCCCTGCTCAGTCGAATATCGACGCAATTCGTCCCGGCTGACGGTAGCGTGGTCCAGCGATTCCATGTGGGTAGCGATTACAACCGATGCCGGCGCCAGCCGGCAAGTCGCGACGGCTTCCGCGGCGTCCATCGTGACGAGATCACCGTCCCACCGCGCCCCGCAGGAGTGGATGATGATGATCTCGGGCATTGTGGTCGCGATGATAGCTTCCACGGCCGGATAGAGCACGGTGTCGCCAGCCCAATAGAGTGAGGGCTCGTTGTTTGCCGTGATGCTGAAACCCATCACCGATCCCATTTTCTGCACGACCGGCCCAAGGCCGTGGCTTCCCTCGCGTCGCTCAAACCGGATGCCATGCCAATCGATGATGTCGGCAAGAGGCGTCACGTCGCGGAACCCGTGCGACCGGATCGTGTCCTCGTCCCCCGGCTGGCAGATCAGCGGAAGGTGTTTTGGGACCAGCGATTGCGCCACGGGATCGAAATGGTCGGCATGCAAATGCGACACGATAACGAGTTCAACGCCATCGAGGATCTCCTCCGGGGTCGCCGGCAGATCGACCAGCGGATTGGGCGCGCGCCCGGTGAAGGACGGTCTCGAACCCTTCGGAGCAAAAAAGGGATCGATCAGGATCGTCTTACCCTGGATGTCCAGTCTCAGAGTGGCGTTGCGCAACAGTCTTAGTTTCATCATCATACCCCTTTCGGCGGAGACCGACACGCCCACCCGCTTCATTTCGATCGCGAACCTGCGGCATCAGGCGGTCTATTGACCAGTGGCACAAATGCCGCATACCGTGAAAATCATGCCAGGCTCGCGTTCAGGACCAGAGAAGTCGCTTCCGCCCCGGCGGAAGCACGTCGTCGCCGTGCTCGCTTACGACGGCGTCAATGCCTTCGAGCTCGGTCTCGCGGTCGAAGTATTCAGCATGGGCGCCGACTGGTACCGTGTCGTGATATGCTCTGAACAGCCGGGACGGCCGCTGACCGCCAATAACGGCCTGAAGATCATCGCCGGCGCCGGGATGGGAACATTGGCTCGCGCCGACACCATCATCGTGCCGGGTTCGCTTGAAATCGTGGAGTCACCGCCAGCAACGCTGCTCGACGCGCTGCGGCGCGCGCACCGGCGCGGCGCGCGGGTGGCCTCAATCTGCGCCGGGGCCTTTATTCTCGCCGCTGCCGGCCTGCTCGACGGCCGGCGCGCCACCGCGCACTGGGCGCATACCGAGGTGCTTTCATCCCGATATCCGCGCGTGCAGGTCGATGCAAATGTGCTCTATGTCGACGACGGCAACATCATGAGTTCGGCCGGCCGTGCGGCGGGGCTCGATCTTTGCCTGCACATCGTGCGACGCGACCACGGCGCGGAAGTCGCCAATCGGGTAGCACGGCGGCTGGTCATCGCGCCGCATCGCGAAGGTGGCCAGGCGCAATACATCCCACAACCGGTTCCCAAGGGCGAAGGCGACGCCCTCGCCTCCCTGTTTGTGTGGGCGCAGCGTCATCTGGACCGCGATCTGACGATCGCCGGTCTCGCGGCCAGAGCGCGGATGAGCCGGCGCACCTTTATTCGCCGTTTCCAGGAAGCGACCGGAATGTCGCCCGGCGAATGGGTGGTGCAAGCGCGCGTCTCGAAGGCGCGGGAGTTGCTTGAGGCAACGCAAATCCCGATCGAAGGCGTCGCGACGGAAACCGGCTTTGGGTCAGCAGATGCCATGAGACATCATTTCAGGGAACGGCTAGGCACCAGCCCGGCCCACTACCGCGCCACCTTTCGTGCACCGGCCAGCTGACGCTGAGGCGGCGAAACAATGCCCGCACGGTTCCGCGCATCCAACATAGCGGATGAGTATCCGCAATAATAAGCAGTATCGCCGCCGATCCAGAGGCGGCGGTCATCTTGTTGGAGGAAACGGGAAAGCGGAAACATTCCGTAATTGCCGGGATCCGCAACTCATTTTATCTCCGCAACAGAACGACGCAGACATATTCTGCTCGCAACAAGCGGAGATCGAGAATGAGCGCAGCCATGCAGATGATGCCGATGCCCATGATGATGGGCGGCATGATGAATCCGATGATGTCCGGCGGCATGATGCCGATGCCCATGATGCCGATGATGATGGGCTGTCAGATGAAGTGCACGATGAAGCCGACCGGCATGACCTGCGAGATGATGCCGCTCGACGCGTCCATGAAGGACATGTTCATGAAATCCTGCGAAAACATGATGAGCATGATGCAGATGGGCATGCCGATGATGATGAACTGCGGCGGCACGATGATGATGTGCATGCCGATGAAAACGGCCGCCTGAGCCCCCTCTTCAGTTTCCCGGCACGGACTGGCGTCTCGCCGGCCCGTTTTGCTGTCTGCCGCTAACTGGTGGCATCGGCATAGGTCATGACAAGATAAAGAACCGCCTCCGTCGCGACCAGATTCTTGTAGACATGCGGCACATCGGCCTCGAACAGAATGGCGTCGCCTTCGGCCAGCGTCAGCGGTTTGTCGGACCCCGCCGTAATCTCCACCATCCCCCTCACCACGATCAGGTTTTCGCGTGTTCCAGGCGCATGCGCTTCCGCCGCCTCGCGATGCAGCGGCGCTATTCTCAGCTCGTAGAATTCGACATCCCGGCTGCCCTCGAACGGAAAGAGCGCCCGTGAGGTGAACTGCCCCTGGCTGGAGGTCAGTAACTTGCCGTCCGCACGCCGCAAGACGACGGATCCCCGTGGACCTTCGACCTGCAGCAGGTTCGAGAACGGCACGTTGAGCGCGCTGGCGACCTTCCACAACAATCCGATGGTCGGAACGCTCTTGCCGGTCTCGATCTGACCGAGCATGGCCCGGCTGACACCGGAATGCTTGGCAAGTCGTTCCAGGGAATGCCCGCGGCGGGTCCGCAGGCGCCGCAGATTGCGCCCGACGATGGCCGGCAGATCCAACGGCATTTCCGCTTCAGGGAACCGCGATATCTGATCGTCCAATAGGGGACTGACGCCGCTGTCGCTCATAAGGCGTCCCGCTCGACGGCGAGCATCGGTGACATTGAGAACGGCATCCACACCCATACCGGCCAGAAACCATATATCGGCATTGGAAACACCGGGACGGCCGCCTGCCCGGATGGTTGGCTCGACGGAACGCGCGCAACGGTGCGCTTGAGAACCCGGTAGGCGGCGAGATCAATGATGTTTGCTTCAGTATCGGCCACTTGATGCTTCCATTTTTACTTCCTGAAGGGTGCATCGTAGTTGCGAGCAAGCGCGGAGCAAGGCTCTCCCAAACAAAACAACAACCATGCCGCCTGCAGCGGCCCCGAAGCAAAGCGTTCTAGTCTGGACCTCTCCGACATCATCCTGGTTTCATTGCACCTCCGGCCGCCAAATCGACCAATCATTGAATCAAGCAGACATGCAGTCAGCTACGTCTGCACAGGCGTCGAGCAGGCGACACGTTTCCTGTCTCATCTGATCAATCGGCGAATGAGAAAACTATTGCGGCGGATATGCCGTTGAAGCACGAGTTCTAGCGGTCGCGTTTTGCAAACGATAGCCGCCTTCTTATTTGCGGATGCCCTTGACCAGGTCACAACAGACTGGCTCGATCGCGCCAGCGTATGGAGTGGCTATGCAAGTTCAGCAATCACTGCCGGATGAGCCGGAACCGAAAACACGTGCACCGCGCGCGACTCGTAACAGGAACGAGCGGCCATGGACCGCAGTTGAGAAGCACAAGCTCAGAGGATTGATCGAGCGGGGCTTACCGGAAGGCAAGATCGCCCGAATGCTTGCACGCCCCCTCGCCTCAATCACCGCGGCAGCCAACCGGCTTGCTGCATCCTCGAAGTAGCGTTGCGTCAAGCCGTTGGCATGCGGCTGTGGCGTTGGTCGGGGTTCACCAAAAGTATCATCCATCGGATGCCGCATGATTGATGCACAAAAACCTTCCATGCGCGCGCACTTCGCGAGAAACTCAATCTCCAATCTCTACATTTTACGTAATTGCCAGGTGACGCCCATTATCCGCAAATAAGCGTGAAACGTCGCCAATCGGCGACGATGGCTCCATCATGTCAGAGGTTCGCGTTATGCTATCCAGGTTAGTTGCGGCGCTTGTGGTCTTGTCGGCGGTACAGGCCGGCGGCACAGCGCAGGCCGAAGGACGACTGAGGCTGGTCGAGCAATTCGGAACGGTCTATCTGCCCCTGCACGTGATGCGCGACCAAAAGCTGATCGAGAAGCACGGAAAACAGGCCGGGATCGACATCAAGATCGAGTGGGCGAAGCTCAGCGGCGGCGCCGCGATCAACGACGCGCTGCTGTCCGGCGCGGTAGATGTTGGCGCCGCGGGCGCTGGGCCAGTGCTGGTTCTGTGGGATCGCACCAAGGGCTCCGCCGACGTGAAAGTGATCGCCGCACTCGGCGAACAGCCAAACTACCTGATCACGAGCAATCCAAACGTCAAGACGCTGAAGGATTTTACCAAGGCCGACAAGATCGCGCTTCCGGCGGTGATCGTCTCGCAACAGTCTCGCCTCCTGCAGATCGCTGCGGAGAAGGAATTTGGCGAGGGCAAACACAACACGCTCGACGAACTCACCGTCACGCTGCCGCATCCCGATGCAACGGCGGCGCTGTTGTCGGGCTCCGCGACGATCTCGGCGCACTTCTCCAATCCTCCCTTCCAGGAGCAGGCGCTGCAGAACCCGAAAATCCACAAGGTCTTGAGCTCCTACGACATCATGGGCGGCCGGATCACCCCGACACTGCTCTATGCGACATCGAAATTCCGCAATGAGAACCCGAAAACTTTCAAGGCGCTGATCGACGCACTGAACGAAGCTTCGCAGTGGATCGAAACCCACAAGGCTGAAGCGGCCGAGACCTATATCCGCGTCGAGCAATCCAAATTGGACCCTGCTTTCGTCAAATCCGTCATCGACAACAAGGATGTCAGCTTCACGACCGTACCCCAGGGTACCTTCAAATACGCTGATTTCCTCGGCAAGATCGGAGCGATCAAAAACAAGCCCGCGAGCTGGAAGGACTACACCTTCGAGGAACTGCACGACAAACCGGGAAGCTGAGCCGGATGCTGCCGAACAACGCTCCCGACGCGGCATCAGCCCACGCCGTACTGGAAATAAGCCGGCTGACGCTCGATTACGAGACCGAGAGCGGCAAGGTCCGCGCGGTTGAGAATGTCAGCTTTTCTGTCGGCCAAAGCGAGCGGCTTGTGCTGCTCGGCCCATCGGGCTGCGGCAAGTCGTCGATCCTGAAGGCGATCGCCGGCTTCATCGAGCCGACGGAAGGCAGGGTGCTGCTCGATGGCCGCCCGGTGACGAAGCCCGGCCCGGACCGACTGGTGGTGTTCCAGGAGTTCGATCAGTTGCTGCCCTGGAAGACCGTGCGCGAGAACGTCGAGTTCCCGTTGAAGGTGGCCCGCGGCAAGTCCGCTTCCGAGGCGCGCGCCATCGCGGAAGACGCGCTGATCAAGGTCGGGCTGGAGCGGGCGTTGGATGCCTATCCGCACACGCTGTCGGGCGGCATGAAGCAGCGAGCGGCGATTGCGCGAGCCTTGGCCGCCGCTCCCGAGGTACTCTTGATGGACGAGCCGTTCGCCGCGCTGGATGCGCTCACGCGCACGAACCTGCAGA
>JAIEPP010000139.1 GCA_019748335.1 Xanthobacteraceae bacterium | reverse complement strand
AGGCACGCTACTACGAGGATGAGCGCTTCAAGGAACGCCTTTTGCCGCCGCCGGTGCTGACCACGCCGAAGCAGGGACGATCCGACGATTGGACGACCTTGCCGCTACCGCCAAGGCCCCAACTTGCTGAAGCCAGGCCGGCGCCTGAGAGCCATGACGATGATCCGACCGAATCCGAGCGGCGCCAGCAGCCCGAACTCAACCGCGTATCGTCCATTGAGCAGAAGCCGCCGATCGAGAACGAATTCGAGATCGGCGTGCTCGACGACGACGAGGACAATGCGGTCCGCAGCAGCCGCATGACGCAGATCATGCAAGGCGTGGCGCGGCAGGTCACGCTCGATCCCGCCGACGACATGGACCTGTGAGGCGCCAATGACGAAACCAGCCCGCAAGCAGCGTCTCTCCGTCTATCTCGACCCCGCAGTGATGAACCGTCTCGCAGAACATGCAGCCCGGCGCGACCAGTCGCGATCCCTGATCGCGGAGGCCGCCATCGAATCTTTCCTCTCGCCCGACGCCGCTGAGCGGCAGGAGGCGGCGATAACCAAACGGCTCGATCAGGTTGACCGACGCATGACGCGCCTCGAACGCGATGTCGGTATCTCGGTCGAAATGCTCGCCGTCTTCGTCCGCTTTTGGCTCGCCACGACGCCTACGCTCCCCGAACCCGCCGCGCAGGCGGCCCGCGCCAAGGCTGGCGAGCGCTATGACGCCTTCATCACGGCGCTCGGTCGCCGCCTCGCCAAGGGGCCAAAACTTCGCCAGGAAATTTCCGAAGACGCTACGATGTCTAATCGGCTGAACGAACTTTCAGACAGCCGCGAATGAAGTAGTTCAAAACCCTTGCAATCCGACTATTCCGAAATTCCTGTCGATTTCCATTTGTCTAAAAGAGCTATTTCGGCCTAAATAGCTACTTAATCCACTACGGTATTCGGCCATGAAATCAATGTCGGCGCGCGAAGCGAAAAATGCCTTCGGGTTGATGATAGACACGGCGCGCGCTGAGCCAGTGTTGATCGAGAAGCATGGACGCGGCGTTGTAGTGGTCGTTTCTGTGGAAGAGTACAGGCGGCTTTCCGTGCAATTCGCACGCGCGGACACGGGGATTACGGTCACCAAAGGAGCGTCGGAAGGTGACAAATGAAGCTTTCGCGCGCGTCAAGGCTGACCAGTTTCTGACCATGCAATGGGGCCTGCTGGGGCCCGAGCAACTCGCCGGGTCGCGCAGAACGCGAACTCTCGGCTTGGGCGCTGCCGTGCGTAAATTCAACCAACTTGCTGTGCCGGGGCTGGGCGGGGTCTGGTTCGCCAATCAAATTTTCCTGGCGACGCTCGGCGTCCGAGTTGCCGACCGGTTGCGCCCCCTCAGCGCCAACGTCAAGGCAATCGAGATTGCCAACGCGATTGAGGCACTGGCCTGCTGGTGTGCATTTGGCGACAACGGCTGGCAGAGTGACCCCCGGCTGCGTGGCAGACAGAAGCTGGCCGGTAAAAGCGACCTGACCTTCACGCAACTACGCAAGCCAAGGTTCTACGTCACGCAGCCCATGCGCATGGCGACAGTAGAAGCACTTGTCAGTCTTGGCTTCGTTGAACCCGGTAGCCAGCGGTTCAATGGCTTCCGCTGCACTCGATCTGGCATGGATTTGGTCGATGCGGGCACCGCCGGCTACAGGCCGTATAACTCGACGGTGGAGGACTATCTCTGCGCGCGCGCCAAGGACAATACCTCCATCTCCAACACGTATGCACTTCGGGAAGCCCTGTCGCCTTTGGTCGCCCTGCAGCCTGATGCACGCGGGTTAATTCGCGACAAGCTCTGCGAAGGCGCTGGTTGCAACCCGGATGCAGCCCGCAGGAAGAATGCCCTTGCCTGGGTTCACTCTATTGATATGAAGAACCCTGCTGGGTGGAAGGATAAACCATCGGCGCTTGAAGAGGACCACTGGGATGAACTTCGATTGGGCGCCCGGTTCTTCACTGCGCGGGACGCCGCTGTCGAAGTATTGAACGCTATTGAGACGCAAATGGCGCCGCTGGCTGCGCCGAAACTCGCTTCGGACGACGCGCACAAACCTTCCCCCGTCCAGCAGCGGCTTGAGGCACTGCGCGAGGCGGCACAGGGTTATCTGGATGACAGCAAGGATCCGACTGGAGGCATGGCGACGGCTTTTTGCCGGGAATGCATAGAGGCCAATCCTGCCGCCATCATCCGCAGCCTCGTCAAACGCGATGATCGAGTATTGCGGCTGGTTGGCAACGACGTGCTGCCGGGCGCAGCCTTCTCCCTACAGCCTCAGGCGGAGGCTTCAGATGCAGAGAGCGAGGGACCGGGCGTCGAGAATGCCGACCGGGTGCCGGTCCCGACTGGTATCTCCGGCCGCATCCGCAATCTCTATCTCCTCCAGCTGGATCTGGAGGGACAACTCGAAGCGTTTTTGAACTTACCGGCGGACAAAGAGGCATCATGAGATTCAAGCCCGCCTCTCTAGCCCAACTTTTTGAACCGCCCGATCAGCATCGGGGAGTCTTCGGTTGGATTTGCGGTTACTCGGCCGACGCTGGTTTCCTTGAGGATGCCCTTGAGCGCTTCTCCGGCCTGACGCATGCCCAACGTGCTCATCAGGGCCAGATTCTGCTGGCGGTGATGCTTGATCCTGGAAACCCGCAAATCACGCCCGCTGAAGCGCCAGGCGCGCTGCATCTACCCGTAAAGGTCGCGAAGCCACCCTTTGCCCTCATGCACGCAAAGGTCGCTCTCCTCGGCTTTCAGGGTACTGACAGCTTTATCCTCCGCGTCATCGTGTCAACCGGCAATTGGACGCGCCAGACGCTTGAAGGAAGCCTTGATCTCGCGTGGCACCTTGACGTCCTCAGCAAGGACGCAGATGCCGAGACCGCTCGTCAGGATCGCACCGATCTGGCCGCCGCCTGGGATTTCCTGTCGTCGCTCCAACGATCCTTCGATCTTCGCCTGCTGGAGCGCGTGGCAGGGAAAGATAACGAGTCCGCAGATGCGGCTACCAAGTTCACCCAGTGGATCAAAGAGGTCGGCAAACATCATCGGGGTTACCGTCCCCGCTTTTGCGACAGTCGGGAGCGCTCCCTCATTGCACAGCTTCCTGATCTCGTGCGGCATCATGCGACTGGCGTCGCGCGTAACTTTTTTGCGCTGGGGTCAGGCTTCTTCGAGGGTGAAGGATCGGGCGACGCCTTCGTCCCCGAGCGGATCTTTGAGGTTTTGCGGACGAATAGGCTTGTAACGACATCCTGCGAAAAAGACCTCTTCGTAAATCCCCTCGCCTGTCAGACAGTTGCCAAGCGCCAGTCCTGGATCGAACAAAGGGGGTGGACGATACGCGCTGCCCGTGCGCCGGGCTACTTTGGCGCCGCCCCGCGCTCTCTCCACGCCAAGTTCATTTTCAGCGCAAATGCCCGTGACGGGTCCAACAGATGCAGCAGCGCATGGGTTTATCTCGGCTCCGGCAACCTTACCAACCCCGGCTTCATGAACAAGGCGGGTTCGGCTGGAAACCTCGAAGCCGGGGTCGTCTTCGCCCCCGAAACCCTGAATTGGTCCGTGGAGGGCAAAAAGGATGACGGTGCCGATGTCGTCACCGACCTCCTTCCCATCCATTGGGACGACACGGGGAAGACACCCCTGTCTGCGCTGCAGGCGGGGCAAGACATGCCCCAGCGCGATGCCGCCTTCGTCGCCGCGCCCGTTGCGCTGTTTCTCTGGGACGAGCGTCCCGAAAGGGCGAGCCTCACGCCACAAGGGGAAGTGCTAGGGAAGTTTGAGTTGCTCGATCCCGACGGGCGTTCGTGCATGCGTTTTGCAGATGGCGGCTTCGCCTGGCTAGGCAAGCGCCCGCGGCAGGTGACCGTCGTCTGGCCGGACGAAGGGAATGCGCGAACGGCCAGCGTGCCGGTCATCGACCGCTATGGTCGCTATTGTGCCGCCGATCTGCCCGCGCTCGACTTGGAAGAAGCATGGATACAGCTCGCCAATTTCCCGATGCCACCTGACGATGAGGAATTGGCGGACGGCGACTCGGTGAGCGCTATCGACGGCGTCCTCGCAGACGGGGTTGCCTTGGCAACACCACCTTCCGCCTACCCAGTCCGCCGGATGATGACCCTGGTAGAGGATATTGCAGCCAAGCAGCTCGCCATCGCAGAACCAGACTGGGCGATGTGGTGCAACCGTCTCGAACAGGTCCTAACGCAGGCGAAAGACAGCGCAGTAGTAAGAGCATTCAAGTCGATCGCGCTTAATCCGCTCCACCCCTTGTTCGCGTCAACCTTCCGGCCAGCCTTTGCTGAGACCGCGCAGACGCAAGAAGGCGTCCGCTACGAGGCGGCGCTCAACGCGGCTATCGCGGCGTGGCAGCTTGAAAACTGCCCGAAGCTGGGGGAGCTGCATTGAAGAACACGTTTCGGGGATGGACGGAGGTTGCAAGCCATCTGCGGGAGATGGCGAGTCCTGTGTCTACGTTTGCGCCTCTGCTCAATGACGGGCAGCGCGCAAGCCTTATTGCAATCGCCGACCGCATCGGCAGCAATGGTGTGATCGTCGCCGACGAAGTCGGCATGGGAAAGACGCGTATTGCGGTCTTTGTGGCCAAGGCGGTCGAGCAAAGCGGCGGACGATGCGCGGTCGTCATCCCGCCCGGCCTGAGCTTCCAGTGGATAAAGGAATTCCGCGACTGCGGGACGGATGTCTTGCCAGTAATTCGTAGCTTGCAGGGCTATTTCGAAGCCTGGAACAACGAGGAAACTGCCTCGGTTCCGTGGTTCAAGCAGTCCGTCGTCATGATTTCTCACCTATTTTCTAACTGGCGGTTCGGGCGAGCGCCGCAGACTTGGCGATGGTGCTTGCTTCCGGAAGTATACGCAGCAACCCGTCGATTGACAGATGGGCGGATGCCGCGTGGCTATCGCGATGCCTATGATCGCGGCGATCGCGACGCCAATGTGCAACGTGTCGTGACCGCAGCAAATTCAATCACGCAGGCCGTTCCTTCGAAGGCCAGCAGTCCCGCGCGCCGCCTGCTCTCAGACCTTCTTTCGGAGGTGCATTGGTCGGATCCGCTCGACCCGGAAAATTACGGAAACCATAAGCTGCTTCGCGTTTGGTTGGAAAAAGTCATCGGGTTGGGACTTGGCGCCTTCGATCTCATCATAGTGGATGAGGCGCACAAGAACCGGGCGCAAGACGGAGGTCTGTCCACCATCCTCAAAAACGTCATCCTCAAGAGTGGTGAATGCCGCCGCCTTGCGCTGACGGCCACGCCCATCGAACTCGATGTGAGCCAGTGGGAGTCGACGCTACAGCGCCTTGATACGACCGAGGCACAACGCGCTCCGATTGTTGCAGCGACCGAGCGCTATGCGCAAGCGATCCGTCGTCTCCGACTGGGCTGGCGAACGAATAGTGCAGTTCGAGAGGAATACCGGAAGGCCGCTGCGTGTTTCAGTAAAGTGCTCTCGCCTTATCTTCTCCGACGCGACAAGCGCGAAGACGAAGATGTGCTCGCGTTCGCGGTGGCCAGCGGGCAATCCGAATATGACTATCGGCATCTGCGGGAGGTCACTGTCGATTTCAAGGACTTAAGTCTCGCTTGGCGCCAGGCGGTCTGCGCGGCCGAGGCGCTGTCGGTCGTCCGGGAACCCGCTATGGATGGCCGGACGAAGCGATTGCGCCTGACCATCGGCAACGGTCATGGCCTTGCCGGCGTCATCGACCAAGCGTTCTACGACAAGAAAGAGGACAAGAAGCAAGTTGAGGAAGATCGTGCCTCGGCTGAATACGGAACATCCAGTCCTGATCGGGATGCTGAGCTGCCGGATGCCCCTCGGTCAGCATGGTGGTCGTCCGCTCTGCGGGAAGCGCTCGCGAACGATCCGGACATCCTGTTCAATCATCCGGCGATCCTGGCTGCTGTCAGGACCATCGAAGAAGAAGTCGAGCGGGGCGAAAAGGTGCTGGTCTTCGGACGCTTCACCCGCCCGATGCGCGCGTTGGTGAGCCTGCTCAATGCGCGGCAGATGCTCAAGGCCATGGAGCAAGGGCGCCCCTGGCCGCAAAGCAAGGTGCACGAGGATCGGCGCGGCCCTGAATTCGGCGAGTGGCCGGCAGTGCGCGCCGCGCACCGGCAGCTATCGTCGAAGGTGGACTTGATCAAGCTCGACGACCTCCTAGCGCAGCGCTATCGTCGGGAGAGCGACCAGCGTGTAAGGCAGCGCGAAGAGCTTCTTGGGCGGCTGCGCGCAGGGCTTGCTGATGACGACACCAACAGAAGGTGTCTCGCTATTCTCAACGCCATCGAGCGCCAGACGGTGCCCGTGATCGGCGATGCCGAAGAAGACGAGCATCACGTGGCCCTGCTGGCCCGTGCTATCGCCGCAAATACCGATCGTCCGGATGTACCCGATGCCGACTTGGCAAAGGCATTTCGAGCTTTGGTAGGAGCGGCTGCGGACCGCGACAGCAGCGAGGAAGAGGAATTCGACGAGGAGCAAGCGGGAAAGGTCTGGAACATCCTCGAGGAGCATTTGCGGGAGGGATACACAAGCCAGCAAGGGGGATTCGCCCGCCTGATGTACGGCGAAACCAAGCCACAGACGCGTCGCATGATCCAGCTTGCCTTCAACCGGCCGATCAGCTTTCCGCGCGTCCTCGTGGCGCAGTCGCTCGTAGGGCGCGAGGGCCTCAATCTTCACGAGAGCTGCCGGATCGTGGTCCTGCTGCATCCCGAATGGAATCCGGGTGTGGTCGAGCAGCAGATCGGCCGCGTCGATCGCGTGAATTCCCGATGGGCGAAGGCGGTGCGGCAGGCGATTGACGACGGGATGAAGGGGGCTGATCTCCCCCGCATTGAGATCCGTCCGATTATCTTCAAAGGGACCTACGACGAGCACAATTGGAACGTCCTACAGGAGCGTTGGGACGATCTGCGCGCCCAACTACACGGAGAAGCGGTCCCGGCGCGTTTGAGGGCCAGCGAGGACGCTGAAGGACGCGCGATACTCGATGAAATCGCGGCTGCTAGGCCGAATTTCTCACCTTGAAAAATAATAGGTTGCCGATCCACGCATAGGCGCATGGAAAGCGGCCATGATGCCTTCGAACTGCTGAATTCCGTTCAGTCTTTCCAAGGCACAGATGCCACAGCGTCAAAATTGACGACGTGGTGGCACCACCCATTCCGCCGTTCTCCTGTATTTGCACGCTACGCTACTACGCCGATAAATCCTTGTTGAATCCGCCCAAAATCCGGCTCTTTTAATCAACCCCGTAAGGGGAAGGCCTGTTGGTCCCCGCTTTAGATCGGGGCGACATGAAGGCTTCACATCACAATTCGGAAGGGATGGCGCGCGGCGCGCGGATGCTGCGCACCGCGCTCGGCCCCGCTATCGCCCGCTTTCTGGAAGACGCATCCGTCGTCGAGGTGATGCTGAACCCCGATGGCCGCATCTGGATCGACCGGCTGTCCGAAGGGCTATCCGATACCGGCGAGCGCCTATCGCCCGCCGATGGCGAACGCATCGTGCGTCTGGTCGCTCATCATGTCGGCGCCGAGGTCCATGGCGGTGCGCCCCGTGTTTCGGCCGAGCTTCCCGAAACGGGGGAACGCTTTGAGGGCCTGTTGCCGCCCGTCGTCGCGGCGCCGGCCTTTGCGATCCGCAAGCCCGCCGTCGCTGTGTTCACGCTTGATGACTATGTCGCCGCCGGGATCATGTCCGCCGACCAGGCCGAGGCTCTGCGCCAAGGCGTCGTCACGCGCGCCAACATCCTCGTCGCGGGAGGCACCAGCACCGGCAAGACCACGCTGACCAACGCGCTGCTGGCGGAAGTCGCCAAAACCTCGGATCGCGTCGTCATCATCGAGGATACGCGTGAGCTTCAATGCGCCGCGCCCAACCTCGTCGCCATGCGCACAAAGGACGGCGTCGCCTCGCTCTCCGACCTCGTCCGCTCGTCCCTTCGTCTTCGCCCGGATCGCATTCCAGTCGGCGAGGTGCGTGGCTCGGAAGCGCTCGAACTTCTCAAAGCCTGGGGCACCGGACACCCCGGCGGCATCGGCACCATCCACGCCGGCAACGCGATCGGTGCGCTCAGGCGGATGGAACAGCTCATCCAGGAAGCCGTCGTCACGGTGCCGCGCGCGCTGATCGCCGAAACGATCGATCTCATCGCGGTGCTGGCCGGTCGTGGCTCCGCGCGCCGTCTCGTTGAACTCGCTCGCGTCGAGGGCCTCGGCGTCGATGGCGACTACCGCGTCGTGCCGACCGTCGGCGCTCCGACTTCTCTCGCCCCCAGCATCCAAGGAGACTCCGCATGATCCGTTCTCTTCAGTCTGTCCGCCGGCGCCTTGCCGCCATGGCGTCCTTCGCCGCTTTGAGCATGATGATGGCGGCGCCAGCCCATGCCTCAGGCTCATCGATGCCATGGGAGCAGCCGCTCCAGCAGATCCTAAATTCGATCGAAGGACCGGTCGCCAAGATCATGGCGGTGATCATCATCATCGTCACCGGACTGACGCTGGCCTTCGGTGATACCTCCGGCGGATTCCGCCGCCTGATCCAGATCGTCTTCGGCCTGTCCATCGCGTTTGCGGCGTCGAGCTTCTTCCTCTCGTTCTTCAGCTTCAGCGGCGGAGCGCTGGTCTGATGGCGGTGTTGGTCAACACTGCCGGCGAGGTTCCTGGCTACACCGTTCCGGTCCACCGCGCGCTGACCGAACACATCCTGCTCGGCGGCGCGCCTCGCGCCATCGCCATCCTCAATGGCACGCTCGCCGGCGCGGTCGGCCTAGGTCTGCGCCTATGGCTAGTCGGAATTGCCATCTGGGCGATCGGTCACATGACCGCCGTTTGGGCGACCAAGCGCGACCCACTGTTTGTCGACGTCGTTCGCCAGCACCTGCGCATCCCAGCGCATCTAACCGTTTGAACGGGCGCGGCCATGATGAACCTTGCCGAATATCGCAATCGCAATGCCCGGCTCGCCGATTTCCTCCCTTGGGTAGCGTTGCTGAGTGAAGGCGTCGTCCTCAACAAGGACGGCAGTTTTCAACGTACCGCCCGTTTTCGTGGTCCCGACCTCGACAGCGCTGTGCAGGCCGAGTTGGTCGCCGTTGCCGGGCGTCTAAACAATGCCTTTCGTCGCCTCGGCTCCGGATGGGCGATTTTCGTCGAGGCGCAGCGTCATGCCGCCGCCACCTATCCTGTGAGCCGATTCCCCGATGCGGCCTCAGCGCTGGTCGAAGCCGAGCGGCGGGCGGATTTCGAAGAGGCCGGCGCGCATTTTGAATCCAGCTACTTCCTGACGTTTGCCTATCTCCCGCCAGCGGAGGACGCGGCTCGCGCCGAGACCTGGCTCTATGAAGGACGCGACAACAAGGGCATCGACCCGCACGAGGTCATGCTTGGCTTCATCGATCGCACCGACCGTCTCATCCGCCTCGTTGAGGCCTTCATGCCAGAATGTGCATGGCTCGATGATGCCGAGACGCTGACCTATCTGCATGCCTGCGTATCGACGAAGCGCCATCGCGTGCGCGTTCCCGAAACGCCGATCTATCTCGATGCGCTGCTCGCCGATCAGGCTTTGACCGGCGGCCTCGAACCCCGCCTGGGTCATCAGCACCTGCGCGTGCTCACCATCGTTGGGTTCCCGACGGCGACGACGCCGGGACTGCTGGACGAGTTGAACCGACTGGCCTTCCCCTATCGCTGGGCGACGCGGGCAATCCTGCTCGACAAGACCGACGCGACCAGGCTGCTCACCAAGATCCGTCGGCAGTGGTTCGCCAAGCGAAAATCGATCGCAGCCATCCTGAAGGAGGTGATGACAAACGAGGCGTCGGCGCTGGTCGACACCGATGCGTCGAACAAGGCGGCCGATGCCGACCTCGCACTTCAGGAACTGGGCGCCGACTATGCCGGCGTCGCTTACGTGACCGCGACGGTCACTGTCTGGGATTCTGACCCGCGCGCCGCCGACGAGAAATTGCGTCTCGTTGAAAAAGTCATTCAGGGCCGCGACTTCACAGCCATGGCGGAAACCATCAACGCGGTAGATGCCTGGCTCGGCAGCCTGCCGGGACACGTCTACGCCAATGTCCGGCAACCGCCGATTTCGACGCTCAATCTCGCCCACATGATACCCTTGTCAGCGGTGTGGGCGGGGCCGGAACGGGATGAGCACTTCGGGTCGCCCCCCTTGCTCTTTGGCAAGACCGAGGGAAGCACCCCGTTCCGGTTTTCCCTTCACGTCGGCGATGTCGGCCATACGCTGATCGTTGGTCCGACCGGCGCGGGCAAGTCCGTCCTTCTCGCGCTGATGGCGTTGCAGTTCCGCCGATATGCGAATGCGCAGGTCTTCGCCTTCGACTTCGGCGGCTCGATCCGCGCCGCGGCGCTTGCCATGGGCGGTGACTGGCATGACCTCGGCGGCGGGCTGACCGAAGGCAGTGCGACAAGCGTTTCCCTCCAACCGCTTTCTCGCGCAGACGACGCCGCCGAGCGGGCGTGGGCCGCCGACTGGATCACGGCCATCCTGATGCGCGAAGGTGTGACCATCAGCCCCGAGGTGAAGGAGCACATCTGGACGGCACTGACATCGCTCGCTTCGGCGCCGGTCGAGGAGCGGACGATCACCGGCCTCTGCGTCCTTTTGCAGTCCAACGACCTGAAGCAGGCACTGCGGCCTTACTGTGTTGGGGGATCATGGGGACGGCTGCTCGACGCCGAAGCCGAACACCTTGGGACTGCCACGGTGCAGGCCTTCGAGACCGAGGGTCTGATCGGCACGGACTCCGCCCCCGCGGTGCTCGCTTATCTGTTTCACCGCATCGAAGACCGCCTCGATGGATCGCCGACGCTCATCATAATCGACGAGGGTTGGCTGGCGCTCGACGATGAAGGCTTCTCGGGCCAACTGCGCGAATGGCTGAAGACGCTGCGCAAGAAGAACGCCAGCGTCATCTTCGCAACCCAGAGCCTGTCCGATATCGACGGCTCGGCAGTCGCGCCGGCCATCATCGAAAGCTGTCAGACCCGGCTTTTGCTGCCGAACGAGCGGGCGATCGAACCGCAGATCACAGCAATCTATCGCCGCTTCGGTCTCAATGACCGCCAGATCGAGATCATCGCGCGGGCCATGCCCAAGCGCGACTACTACTGCCAGTCCCGGCGCGGCAATCGCCTGTTCGAGCTGGGACTGTCCGAAGTTGCGCTCGCGCTTTGCGCCGCCTCATCGAAGACCGACCAGGCCGCCATCGCCAAAATCATCGATGAGCACGGACAAGACGGATTTCTCGCCGCTTGGCTGCGTCTTAGAGGCGCCAGCTGGGCTGCCGATCTCATTCCCAACCTCACCAACATGGAGATGTCCTCATGATCCGGCGCCGTTCTCGCGCGGCACGCCTCGCGCTCGTGCTGCTTGCCACCCCGGTGGCTGTCGCCCCGATTCTCGCCACACCCGCTCAAGCGCAGTGGGTGGTCTTCGATCCCTCGAACTATGCCCAGAATGTGCTGACGGCAGCCCGTGCGCTTCAGCAAATCAACAACCAGATCACTTCGCTCCAAAACCAGGCGCAGAGTCTGATCAATCAGGCCCGCAACCTGGCCAGCCTGCCGTATTCGTCGCTGGCGCAGCTCCAGCAGTCGATCCAACGAACGCAGCAGCTTCTCAGCCAGGCGCAGAATATCGCTTACAACGTCCAGTCGATCGATCAGGCGTTCCAGCAGAAATACTCGACCGCCTCGATGTCGGCGTCCGATGCCCAACTCGTCGCCAATGCC
>JAIEPP010000393.1 GCA_019748335.1 Xanthobacteraceae bacterium | reverse complement strand
AGCTTGCCACCACCTCGCCGCGCTGGTTGGTCATTGTGTGCTCGAACTCGACGATGCCCTGGGTCGGGCGCGACTTGCTGGCGCGCTTGGAGATGATTTTGGTATGCGCCTTCAGCGTATCGCCGTGAAACACCGGTTTCGGGAATTTGACGTCGGTCATGCCCAAATTGCCGATCGTGGTGCCTAGCGTGGTGTCGTAGACGCTCATGCCGATCATGATGCCGAGCGTATAGAGGCTGTTGAACAGCCGCTGACCGAACTCGGTTTTTTCGGAGAAATGCGCGTCGATGTGCAACGGCTGCGGATTCATCGTCAGCAGGCTGAACATCGTGTTGTCCATTTCCGTGACCGTCCTGGAGAATTCATGATGAAATTCCCGGCCGATCTCGAACTCTTCGAAATATAATCCCGCCATCACCGTCCCTTGTAGTTGGGCGTCCGCTTCTCGACGAACGCGTTAAGGCCTTCCTGACAATCCTCCGTCGTAGCCACCAGCGCAAAACTCTCGGCGGCGTTCTCGACCGACCTTCGAAAATCCGCATCGACCGCACGCATAAAGGCATCGCGGCCAATCTTCATCACGATCGGCGACTTGGCGGCAAGCTTGCGCGCGATCTCGCGAGCCCGCTCCAGCGCGGTTCCCTTCGGCACGACCTCGCTCAACAGCCCCATGCGAAAGGCGGTGGCGGCATCGAAGGGTTCGCCGAGGAATAGCGGTCCAAAAGCCTGGTGCTTGCCGACCAGCCGCGGCAGCTGCACGAAATGGATCGCCGGAATAAGTCCAACATCGATCTCTGGATAGCCGAAGGTCGAGCCATCGCCGGCGATGATCATGTCGCAGGAGATCGCGATCGTCATGCCGCCGGCGCGCACCGCGCCGTCGATGGCGGCGATGGTCGGCTTGCCCAGCCGGTACTGGGCATCGTTGAGCGCGAAATACAGCCGCTCCAGGAATTTCTTGGTCTCGATCCCGGGTCGGCCCCTGACGATGTCGAGATCGAGTCCGGCGCAAAACACCTTATGCGCGCTGCCGATCACGATGGCGCGCACCGCGTCGTCGTCCCTCGCCTTGATCAGCGCCGCCAGAAGCGCGTCGATCAATTCCATGCTGAGCGCATTGACCGGCGGGCGGTCCAGCATGATCGCAGCGATGTTTTCAGAGACGGAATAGCGAACGAGACCGCCACTCATGCCGCAGCTCCCTTGTCCTGTCCCTTGGCCTGGCGCACCGCGCCGGCCTTGACCCAATCGTCGATGGCGCTGCGATCGAAGCCAGCTTGCAACAGCACCTCGTAGCTATGCTGGCCGATATCCGGCGAAGGCCGCAAGTGATCCTCCGACAGGCTCGCAATGCCCGGCGTGCGCGGCGTGTAGACCGGGCCGACGCCCGGCGTATCCTGACACACCGCCCCCTTGATCGCCTCGACATGGGCGTTGCGCAGCCATTCGCCGGGATCAAGAATGCGTTCGGCGATGAGATCGGCCGCATGCAGGCGCGACAGCCAGACGTCGGTTGGTTGCTTCAAAAACACTTCGCGGAGCTGCGAGATCAGCGTATCGGCGGAATCCGCCCGACAGGCGAAATCGGCAAAGCGCGGATCGCTGGCAAGATCGTCGCGTTCGATCGCCGCGCAGAGGCGCTTGTATTGCGGCTCGTTAACCAGCGTCACCATCATCCAGCCGTCGCTGGTCTGGTAGGAGCCGGCGGGCACGTTGAGCGCACGCGGCGCGCCGCCTTCCAGCAAATGTTCGGCGACCTTGTGGCCGAGCAAGGCCGAGGTCGAAGCGCAGAGATTGACGTCGATCCAGCGCCCGGTGCCGACGGTGGCCCGTGCGAACAACGTGGTGGCGATGGCCTGAAAGGCATAGACGCCGGTGACGACGTCGGAGACCGTGGTGCCTACCCGGTGTGGGGTGCCGTCATTGCCGACATTGATCGACACCAGGCCCGAAAATGCTTGCGCGACGGAATCGGAACCGGGCCGCTTCGAATAGGGGCCGCTCTGCCCGAAGGCGCTGACCGAGAGATAGATCAGGCCGGGATTGTCGCGCGCCAGTTCTTCGTAGCCGATGCCGAGCCGGGCGGCGACGCCGGGCCGAAAACCCTCGATCAGGACGTCGCAGTCTTTCGCCAGCCGCTGGGCGATGGCGATGCCGTCCTTTTGCTTCATATCGAGGCAGAGGCTGCGCTTGCCGCGATTATACACCGCCGACAGCGTCGTATGGTTGCCATAGGTGGTGCCGAGGAAGCGCGACCAGTCGCCTTCGGGCGGTTCGACCTTGATGACGTCGGCACCGTAGACCCCGAGCAGCATCGCGCAATAGGGCGAAGCGATCCCCTGGCCGAAATCCAGCACGCGCAGGCCGCGATACGGCGCCTCATGCGTCGGCGATAGCTTGTTCTCTCTTGCCATTTCTTCTCCCGGGCGGGCTGAAAGCTACAGCGCGAGGTAGCGCTGACGAATGTTTTCGTTGGCTTTCAGCTCTTCGATCCCGGATGTGTAGACGATCTGGCCCTTGTCGATAACCGTCGCGTGGCTCGCAAGGCCAAGGCAAAAATGCATGTTCTGCTCGGCGATCAGCACCGTGGCACCGGTGCCGCGGAGCTGGCGCAGCAATTCGCCGATCCGCTGCACGATGATCGGGGCCAGCCCCTCGCTCGGTTCATCCAGCAACAGCAACGCGGGATTGCCCATCAGGGTGCGTGCAATCGCCAGCATCTGCTGCTCGCCACCCGACAGCCGGCCGGCAATGCGGGCTCGCAGCGGCTCCAGCAGCGGGAATACCTCATAAACCCGCCGGATCGACCAATCGTCCTCGCCATGCGGGCCCTTCTTGGCGCCGATGACCAGATTGTCCTCAACCGTGTGTTCCGGGAAGATCTGGCGATCCTCGGGCACGAAGCCGAGGCCGGCGCGCGCGATGTGGTGCGGCTTCAGCCCGGAGACCACTTTGCCGTGCAAGGTGACTTTGCCGCGGCGGGCCGGCGCCAGGCCCATGATGGCCTTCATGGTGGTCGACTTGCCGGCACCGTTACGGCCGAGCAGCGCCATGGTCTCGCCCTGCCGCACCGACAGGCCGACGCCGAACAGGATCTGGCTGGTGCCATAATAGACGTCGAGGTCCTCGACCTGCACCACCGCTTGCGCGCTCATAGTGCAACTCCGGCATGATGTTCGGTGCCGAGATAGGCCTCGATCACAGCCTCATTGCGCCGGATTGCGTCGGGCGTGCCGGTGGCGAGGATCCGGCCATAACACAGCACGACGATCTCGGGCGCGATCTTGAACACGATATCCATGTCATGCTCGATGAACACCACCGTGATCTTCTGCTTCTCCCAGAGCTCATAGACCTTGTCGATCATGCGCCAGCGCTCTTCAGTGCCCATCCCGGCGGTGGGCTCGTCGAGCAGCAGCACCTTTGGTTCGAGCACCAGAGCGAGCGCGATATCGAGCAGCTTCTGGTCGCCATGCGACAGCGTCGATGCGGTGCGGTCGCGCTTGTTGGCCAGCCCCAGCAATTCCATCGCCTGCTCGGCGCGGTCGCGGGTTTCCGCCAGCGGAAAGCGCCGGTGCAAGACGCCGGCGCGGCGCTGGTCGGCGCAGACCGCCGCCAGCATGGTTTCATGCACCGTCAGCGACGGAAAGATGCTCGCGACCTGGAATGCACGGCCGATGCCGTGGCGCACGATATCGGGCGGCGTGCGCCCGGCCATGTCGACGCCGTTCAACATGATCTGGCCGGAATCAGGTTTCAGCGCGCCGGTGATCAGGTTGAAGAAGGTGCTCTTGCCGGCGCCGTTGGGGCCGATCACGGCGGTGAGCGAACCGTCCGCAAAGTCGAGCGAGACGTTATCCGTCGCCTTGACGCCGCCGAACGATTTTGAAAGTCCGCGGATTTCCAGCATGGCTAGTTACCCGCCTCGCGGAGGCCGCCATAGGTGCTCCACGACGTGCCGGCAAGCCAGCCGCAATCGACGGGCACGTTGGCGCCGGTCATGGCCGACGCCGCATCGGAGGCCAGGAACGCCACCACGCGCGCGATCTCAGCGGGATCGACCAACCGCCGCAGTGCGGCATTGGCCGTCAGCGCCGACGTATCCCGCTCACCTTTGTCGATGGCGTTCTTCAACGCCGGCGTCAGCGTATAGCCCGGCGAGACCGCGTTGATGCGAATGCCGGAGGGGCCCCATTCGGCGGCGAGGCATTCGGTGATGGCGATGACGGCAGCCTTGGCCGGGCCATAGGCATGCAGCGGCATCGAGCGCATGCCGGCAATGGAAGCAATATTGACGATGCTGCCGCGGCGGCGCGCAATCATCGCCCGCGCAAAGGCAAGACAGGCGACGTAAGTGCCGCGCTGGTCGACGCGCACGACGTCGTCCCAGGTCCGCATCGGCAGCTCATGCGGCCGCGCCGGCACCTGGATGATCCCGGCGGAGTTGACGAGCACGTCCACAGGCCCGCATTCGCGCTCGATCACGCCGGCGCAGGCTTCGACGCCGAGTTCGTCGCCGACATCGGCGACATAGGCCTCGCCTCTAACCGAGGCTGCAACCGCTTCGGCTTTGGCGAGATCGCGATCGACGACCACGACGAGATCGCCCTGGCGTGCGAACTCACGCACGCAGGCCTCGCCGATGCCGCTGGCGCCGCCGGTGACGACGCTGATCCGCTGGCCTGCCGTCATGGCGCGCGCTCCCCGGCCCCGTCGCGGCGCTGCGCGAACCACTCGACCACGAAATCCATCAGGCCCTTGCGCAGGCCGACGGCGAAAAACAAGATCACGATCCCGAGCACGATGCCGTAATACTCGGTCAGCCGGGTCACGGTGTCATTGAGGGTCAACAACAGCACAGTGCCGACCATCGGCCCGAGGAAGGTGGTGACGCCGCCCAGCATGTTGATGAAGATGCCCTCGCCCGAAATGGTCCAGTAGGCAAACTCGGGATAGGCGCCCGAGACGAACAACGCCATGATGATGCCGCCGGTGGAAGCGAACAGCGCCGCCAGCACGAAGATCGTCAGCTTGGCGCGCCAGACGTCGATGCCGATGAAACTCGCGCGATTGGCGTTGTCGCGGATCATGCGCAAGGTGTAGCCGAACGGCGATTGCGCGATCTGGCGCATCAAGAGCAGGCCGATCACCAGCAGCGCGCAGCTCGTGATGTACAGATGCACGTGGTTCGACAGGTCGATGCCGAGAAACACCGGCCGCTTGATGCCGCCGCGCAAACCCTGGTCGCCGCCGGTCAGCGAGGCCCAGGACAGGATGGTAGAGTGGATCAGCATCTGGAACGCCAGGGTGACGAAGGCGAAATAGATTTCCTTCAGCCGCACGCAGATCGCGCCGATCGCGGTGGCAACCACGGTCGTGATCACAAGCGTCGCGACAAAGGCGACCGGCACCGGCACGCCGGTGCGCTGCATGATCAGGCCGAAGCCGTAGGCGCCGAGGCCGAAGAACATGCCGTGGCCGAACGAAATCATGCCGGTATAGCCGACCAGAAGGTTGAGCGAGGTCGCGAACAACCCGAACGCCGAACAGCGGATCACGAAATCGAGCAACGCCTTGCTGCCGAAGAACATCGGTAAACTCGCCAGCACGACGAACGCTGCCAGCGCAATCAGCAGGTCGCGATAGCGCGTGCGCTGCGACTGGGTCTCGATGCGGGGAACGGCAGCCGCCTGCCCGGCCTGCAATTCGGTCATGCGACCTCCTTGCCGAACAGGCCGGTCGGCCGCGCCACCAGCACGATCACCATAAACAGGTACATCAGGCCTTCGGTGAACAAGGGAAAGCCGAGCGAGCCGAACGAGCGGATCATGCCGATCAGAAGCGCGCCGATCAGCGCGCCGAGGATCGAGCCCATGCCGCCGATCACGGTGACGATGAAGGATTCGATCAGGACCGAAAATCCCATGCCGGGGGTCAGCGAGCGCACCGGCGCGGCAAGCGCGCCCGCAAGGCCCGCCAGCATGCCGCCGAGCGCGAACACGCCGCCATAGATCAAACCGGTGTTGATGCCGAGCGCCGACACCATGCCCGGATTATGCGCGGCGGCGCGGATCACCTTGCCGATTTTGGTGCGGGCAAGGCCGAGCCCGAGGATCAGGGCCATCGTCAATGCGACGCCGATCAGCAGCAGGTAGTAAGGCGGCACCACGCCGCCGGCGATGAACAGCGGCATCACCTGGAACGCCGCCGGCATGCCCATCGACTTGAACTCCGGCCCCCAGATCATCCGCACCACGTCGTCGAAGATCAGCACGAAGGCGTAGCAGACCAGAAGCTGCATCAGCACGTCACGGCCATAGACCCGGCTCATGAAGACGCGCTCAAACACGAGGCCGAGCAGCGCGGTACCGACCGCACCACACAGCATCGCCAGCGCAAAACTGCCGGTGAACTGGTAGGCCGTCATCGCAAAGTAAGCGCCGAACATATAGAAGGCGCCGTGGCTGAAATTCACCACTTTCAGCACGCCGAAAATCAGTGTCAGCCCGACGGCGACGAGAAACAGCAGCATGCCGATGATGAAGCCGCTGGTGGTTTGCGTCACCAGGCAGGCGGAACTGGCGAGACAGCCGGTGAGCGCGTCGAGATCCAAGAGAATTATCCGTGAGAGCGCGCCGGAATTTTCCGCGCGGGAAACTGCAGGAGACGCGCGGAGGCAGCCGGTGCCACCTCCGCAGCCGTCGATCGATCAGGTGTAACCCTTGCTCTTCTTCCACTCGGCTTCGAGTTCGAAGATGGTCTTCCAGTCGCCGGCCTTGACCTCCGGCACGTAGGGCTCCTGCGGGATCGTGGTCCCCCAGCCGATGGCGTAGCCGACCAGGGTCTGGTCTTCCGCGCGCATCGTCACGGTGCCATCGGCGCCGAACGGGCACTTGATGGTGAGGCCGCGCAGCGCGTCGGCGATCTTCTTGCCGTCGGTGGAATTGGCCTTCTTCACCGCTTCCGACAACAGCATCACTGCCGTGGCGTTCTGCCACGACCAGTTGGTCGGATACTCGTTGTACTTGGCCTTGTAGGCATCGCCCCAGGCCGCGTTCTCCGCCGTCGCCGGATAGGTCTTGATGTAGCGGTTGCCGGAGTGAATGCCCTTCGGCAGGTTCTTTACCACGGTCAGCGCGGTGTAGTCGGCCATGTTGACCGCGAACACTTCCATCGCGCTGAACATCGCGTAGATGTTGGCCTGGTCGATGTAGGAGGTGAGATCGCCGCCCCACAGGCAGGAATACAACGCCTGCGGCTTGGCCTGCAAAATCTTGGTGACGACTTCGGTGTAGTCGGGCTGGAACAGCTTTGGCCAGGACTCGCTGATGATCTCGACGTCGGGCGCGAAGCGCTTCAAGTACAGCGTGAACTCACCTGTGGTGTCGCGGCCATAGGCATAGTCCGGCGAACAGGTCGCCCACTTCTTCAGGCCCTTGGCTTTGGAGATCGCCGCAGCGTAGCTGCCGCCGACGATGGAATCGTGGATGCCCTGGCGCACCGAGCGGAACGCGTTCGGGATGTGCTGCTTGGGATCTGCGGTCAGCGACGAGGCTTCCGAACAGGTGTGAATGCAGAGCACGCCGAGATCGCGTGCCACTTCATGCACCGCGAACGATCCGGACGACGCCTCGCCGTCGAACAGCAGTTCGCAGCCATCGGTGTTGACCAGCTCGCGGGCGACGCGGGCGGCTTCCTGCGGCTGCCCCTTGGAGTCGCGGATCACCATTTCTATCTGCCGGCCGGCGAGACCGCCGGCGGCGTTGACTTTCTCGACTTCCAGCATCACGCCGTTGCGCGAGGACGTGCCGAGCTGGGCGACGCGTCCGGACAGAATCGTCGGCATGCCGATCTTGATGGTCTTGGCCTGCGCGCGCGCCACCCATGGCGTAGCAAAGGTCACGGCACCGGCGCCCATCATCGCGAGCGTCGCGCGACGGCTAACGCCCGGCTTGCGGGTTCTCGTCATTGTTTCCTCCCTGTCGGATTTCTGTTCCCAAATCCTGCCGGAGATCGTTTGCGCCTCCGTGCACACAAGATTTCAGAGCAAGGGGGGTGACGTCAAGCCAAACATGAATTACGAGTCATAATTCATCGAGCACGTTTCCCAGCCAAGTCGTTACCGGTTCAGGCCAGGAAAACGCGTCAAATCAAGCAAGAAAGCGCAGTCCCGATTCAATCGGGGCCGGAAGTCAGGGAGAAACGAGGCCGGAAACCGGCCTGTTGCGTGGGATAATGATCAACCTATCCAGCTTCATTGCCTTTCACGCCCGGCGGACGCCGGATCGCGCTGCGCTGAAATACCGCGGTGAGGACATCTCCTATGCCGCGTTCGACGCTCGTATTCGCACGGTCGGCGGCTGGCTGATCTCGCGCGGGATCGGGCCCGGCGACGTGGTCGCGGTGCTGATGAAGAACAGTGCGGCGTTTCTCGAACTGGTGTTTGCGGCGAGCCATATCGGCGCGGTGTTTTTGCCGATCAACTACCGACTCTCGGCCGACGAGGTCGGCTACATCGTCGGCAATTCCGGCGCGCGCCTCCTGATTGCGGATGAAGAACTCGCCGATATCGCGGCCGGCGGCGCGCCGGTGGTGCTGCTCGATGAGCCAGCGCAATCCACCGCCACTCGGCTGGCACCCGATATCGCGCCTGCGCCCATGCACGTCCGTCAACCGCGCGACCTGATGCGCCTGATGTACACCTCCGGCACCACGGACCGCCCCAAGGGCGTGATGCTCACTTACGAGAATATCTACTGGAAGTCGGCCGACCAGATGCTGGCGCTGGGACTGAATGCCGACACGCGGTTGCTGGTGGTCGGCCCGCTCTACCACGTCGGCGCGCTGGACCTGCCCGGGATTGCCGTGCTCTGGCACGGCGGCATGCTTTCGATTCATCGCAATTTTGAACCGGAAGCGGCGCTGGCGGCGATCGAAGCCGAGAAACTCAACGCGGCGTGGTTCGCGCCCGTGATGACCACCGCGATCCTGACCTGCCCCACCCGCGACAACTACGACGTCTCGAGCCTGCGCTGGACCATCGGCGGCGGCGAGAAAACGCCGGAGGGACGGATCCGCGCCTTCTCGCAGTTCTTCAGGAACGCCCGCTACATCGACGGTTATGGCCTGACCGAAAGCTGCGGCGGCGACACGTTGATGGAAGCCGGCCGCGAGATCGAAAAGATCGGATCAACCGGACGCGCCCTCGCCCATGTCGAGATCGAAATTCGTGACGATGCCGGCCATCGTTTGGCCCCGGGCGAGAACGGCGAGATCTGCCTGCGCGGGCCGAAGGTCACGCAAGGTTACTGGAAGGATCCCCAGAAGACCGCGGCGGCGTTTTTCGGCGACTGGTTCCGCACCGGCGACATCGGCTATCTCGACGACGACGGCTTCCTCTATCTGACCGACCGCAAGAAGGACATGATCATTTCCGGTGGCGAGAATATCGCCTCCTCCGAGGTCGAGCGCGTTATTTACGAGATGCCTGAGGTCCGCGAGGTCGCGGTCATCGGCATGCCGGACGACCGCTGGGGCGAGAAGCCGGTCGCCATTGTCGTGCTCGGCGACGGCGCCACGCTGAGTTTTACCGACCTGACCAACCACTGCCGCGCGCGACTGGGCGGTTTCAAAGTGCCGAAACAACTGATCATTCGCGACAGCCTGCCGCGCAATCCTTCCGGCAAGGTGCTCAAGCGCGTGCTGCGCGCCGAACTGGAGGCCCATGCATGACACAAACCCCGCAAGCCGCCTCTAACAAGGTTACAAAACTCAACCGCGTCGAGCGCAACGCCTGGACCAAGCGCAAGATCTTCGACGCCGCGACCAGGATCGTCGGCAAGTTCGGCTATGCCGAAGCCTCGGTCGCCCGCATCACCGAGGAAGCCGGCGTCGCCCAGGGCACCTTCTACAATCATTTCGAGAACCGCCAGGAACTGCTCGATCAACTATTGCCGAAAATCGGCATCGACATGGTGCGCTTCATCCGCGAGCGCACCGGCACTGCGCACGCTGCAAGGCAGGAGATCGAACGCTTCGGCGCGTTCTTCGATTTCATCCGCGAGGTGCCGGAATTCTTGCGCATCCTCAACGAGGCGGAGTTCTTTGCGCCGACCGGCTACCAGAAGCACCTCGACAATATCGTCACCGCCTATGTCCGGATTTTGCAACGGGCGCGCGACGCCGGCGCGATCAGCGATTTCAGCGACCAGGAGTTCGAAGCCGTCGTCTACATGCTGATGGGTGCGCGCGGCTATCTCAGCCAGCGTTATTCCTATTCCGACGGCGCGGTCACCAATGTGCCCGACCACGTCATTTCCGCCTACCAGAAGCTGATGACGCGCGGGCTGTTCACCAAATCCGACAAGGGCAACGGCCATGAGCGCTGAGGGTATCGTTCTCGTCACGGGCGGCAGTCGCGGCATTGGTGCCGCGACCGCGACGCTGCTCGCCGAACAGGGCCGCCGCGTGGTGATCACGGATATCAAACCGGAACCGATCGCGGGGACAAATGCGATCCTGTGGCCGGCGCCGTTCGACGTCGCCAGCGAGAGCGCCGTGGTGAGTGGCGTTGCCGATATCGAGGCCGCGCACGGCCCGATCACCGGCCTGGTCAATGCCGCCGGCGTATTCGGCAAGATGTATCCGATCGAGCGGGTGCGGATGGATCAGTGGGATCGCGAGGTCAATATCGACCTGCGCGGCACCTTCCTGGTCGCCCGCAGCGTCGGCATCCGCATGGCCGAGCGCCGGCATGGCGCCATCGTCAACGTCGCCTCCGTCGCCGGCATGAGTTCCGGTCCGATCCACGCCTACACCGCGGCGAAAGCCGGCGTCATCCAGATCACGCAAACGCTCGCCGCCGAATGGGGCCGCGCTGGCGTGCGGGTCAACGCCGTCTCGCCCGGCTTCACGCGCACCGCGGCGCTGGAAGCCGGCATCGCCTCGGGCGCGCTGAACAAACAATGGCTCGAAAGCCCAACGGCGATGAACCGTCTGGTGGAGCCGATTGAAGTCGCGCAGGCGATCGCGTGGCTGCTGTCGCCTCTGAGCAGCGGCGTCACCGGGGTTAACCTGCCGGTCGATGCCGGCTACATCGCAGGCACGACCTGGGCCGCCTATGGCGGCTTGCGCGACGCACCGGGAGCTTAAAACATGAACGTCGAGCTACCGCGCCAAAAACTCGATCTCGCCTCGGCCATCGCCGAGGGCGACATTCGCGTGCTGCTGATGGTGCTGTTCCATATGACCGGCGACGAACGCTGGCTGGAACCGCCGTACAAGCCCAGGCGCGACGTGCGCCTGATCCCCGATCCGCAAGCAGGATTACCGCCCGAAATCCAGGCCGAGATTCGCGCCGCGGTGCTGAACCTGTTCGCCAATGGCGAACCCAAGCCGGTCATATCCGATCCCGGCGACGCATTGATGCTGCGCATGATGCGCGTGACACTCGGCGAAAACGTCGAACCTGAATATGCGCCGTTGATGCGCGAGGAGATGGGTTTCGTGCCGCGCGAGGCGCGCTGGAGCAAACCGCCTGCGAGCGAAAAGCTGGCACAGCAGCATGTATTGATCGTCGGCGCCGGTGTCTGCGCGATTGCGCTCGGCGTCAACCTTGGCCAGCTCGGCATTCCCTATACCATCGTCGAAAAGAACGCCGAGCTTGGCGGCACCTGGTATGTCAACCGTTACCCCGGCTGTGGCGTCGATACGCCGAACCATTCCTATT
>JAIEPP010000552.1 GCA_019748335.1 Xanthobacteraceae bacterium | reverse complement strand
AGGTAATGCACGTCGCTGGCGGCGAGATTCAGCCCCTTGGCGCCGGTCGGCGGCACGATGTGGGCGGCGTCGCCGGCCAGGAACATCCGGCCGAACCGCATCGGCTCGGCGACGAAGCTGCGCAGCGGCGCGATGCTCTTTTCGATCGAGGGACCGGTGACGAGTTCGTCGACCGCCTTCTGGTCCAGCCGCCGCTTCAGTTCGTCCCAGAACCGCTCGTCCGGCCACTGGTCGATATGGTCGTCGAGCGGACACTGCACATAGTAGCGGCTGCGCTGGGTCGAGCGCATGGTGCACAGCGCAAATCCGCGCGCGTGATTGTTGTAGATCAGCTCATGGCTGACCGGTGGCGTTTCGGACAGGATGCCGAGCCAGCCGAACGGATAGACCCGCTCGAAGGTCTGGATCGCCGACGGTTTGACGCTGGCGCGGCTGACGCCGTGGAAACCGTCGCAGCCGGCGATGAAATCGCAGTCGATCGTGTGGGTGGCGCCGTCCTTGACGTAAGTGACGCGCGGGCGGTCGGCGTCGAAATCATGGGGTTTGACGTCGGCGGCCTCATAGACCGTGGCGAGGCCGGAAGCCTTGCGGGCGTTCATCAGGTCGAGCGTCACTTCGGTCTGGCCGTAGATCATCACGGTCTTGCCGGTTGCGGCATGCATGTCGATGCGGTGCCGAGCGCCGCCGAAGGCGAGCTCCACCCCATGGTGGACCAGCCCCTCGCGATGGGCGCGCGCGCCGGCGCCGACCTCGTCGAGCAGCGCCACGGTGCCTTCTTCCAGCAGTCCGGCGCGGATGCGGCCCAGCACATATTCCGGGGTCTGGCGTTCCAGCAGGACGTTGTCGATGCCATATCGGTGAAGAAGTTGCCCAAGCAACAATCCCGCCGGACCACCGCCTATGATTGCTACTTTTGTCCTCAATACAGGCTCCCTGATTGTTATAGTGTGCCGGTCACAGTTGCCGGCTTGGGACTCGGTGTCGCAGGCTTGCAATGATAATTATATCATATAACAATATTCGCAAAGGGGCCAGCAAAGGCCCGGTGTCAGGGAGAGGGACGTTCGATGAGAAAAACGCTTTTGGCGCTGCTGCTGGCCGCCAGTGTGACGCCCGCGATGGCGCAGGAAAAGACCTTCGAGCTCAAACTTTCGCACTGGGTGCCGGCGTCGCACCCGCTGCAGAAAGCCCTGGAGGACTGGGGTGCGGCGGTCGAGAAGGAATCCGGCGGTACCATCAAGTCCAAGGTTTTCCCGGCGCAGCAGCTCGGCAAGGCTTTCGACCATTACGACATGGCGCGCGACGGCATCGCCGACGTGACCTACGTCAACCCCGGCTATCAGCCCGGGCGCTTCCCGATCATCGGCGCCGGCGAACTGCCGTTCCTGATGTCGGAGGCCAAGGGCGGCTCGATGGCGCTCGACGCCTGGTACCGCAAATATGCCGAGAAGGAGATGAAGGACGTCAAGTTCTGCCTCGCCTTCATCCACTCGCCGTCGTCGTTTCACTCGCGGCTGAAAAAGGTGCTGGTGCCCGACGACGTCAAGGGCATGAAAGTTCGCCCGGCGCACGCCACGATGGCGAATTTCATCACCCAGCTCGGCGGCACCAACGTGCAGTCCTCGGCGCCTGAGGTCCGCGACATCATCGAACGCGGCGTTGCTGACGCCGTCACTTTCCCGTGGGGATCGCTGGTGCTGTTCGGCATCGACAAGGTGACGAAGTATCACATGGACGCACCGCTCTATGTCACCACGTTTGCCTTCGTGATGAACAAGGACAAGTACAACCAGATGTCCGACCGCCAGAAGAAGGCGATCGACGACAACTGCAACACGGAAGCCGCCGGCCGCGTCGGCGAGCCTTGGGGCAAGTTCGAGGACGCCGGTATCGACAAGGTCAAGGCCGAGGAAGGCCACGAGGTCTACAAGCTGACGCCGGAACAGACCGCGTTGTGGAAGAAGGCAGCCGAGCCGCTGGTCAAGACCTGGGGCGAGGGCGTCAAGAAGACGGGCGTCGATCCGGATACGGCAATGACTGAACTGCGCGCCGCGCTGACCAAATACAACGCGCTGGCGCAGTAAGGCCGCTGCCGTTCATCCCGGCGACGGCGGGCTCTCCGCCGTCGCGATTTTCCGTCACTGTCATCTGTTTTTTGGCCAGCCGTTTGGAGCGGACATGAATCGCGCCTCGATGGATCGCTTCATCGATACGATCGAATGGATCGCGGCCGGATTCGTCGGCATCGTCGCGTTGAACATCTTCATCGCCGTCATCCTGCGCAACACGCTCAATTATGCGATTCCCGACTCATTCGATATCGGGCGCATGCTGCTCGGCATTTTGATCTTCTGGGGTATCGCCGCCACCAGCTATCGCGGCGGCCACATCACCGTCGACCTGATCTGGGGCAATGTCGGCCCGAAATACCAGCGCTGGATCGACGTATTCGCGACCCTGGTGCTGCTGTTCGTCGTCACGGTGCAGACCTGGACCCTGTTCGACAAGGTGCGCGGCACCTATAACGACAACGTCCTCACCTTCGAAATGCACATGCCGACCTGGCCGTTCTTCGCGGTTGCCTGGGCCGGCGACGTCTCCGCGGTGCTGCTGATCGCGATCCGCACCTACCGCCTGATTTTCCATCCGGATCAGATGCACGATCCCAAGATCAAGCCCGTGGAGTAGACGGCATGAGCACCGACGCCGTCGCCGTCCTCGGATTTGTCGCGCTGTTCGCGCTGATGCTGCTGCGCGTGCCGGTCGGCATGGCGATGGGGCTCGTCGGCGTCACCGGCTTCGGCTATCTGGTCGGCTTTTCGCCGGCGCTGAAGCTGGTCGGCCAGACCTCGATGCGGACGGTGACCGACTACACCTTCGGCGTGATTCCGATGTTCCTGCTGATGGGCACGCTGGTCAGCAATTCCGGCATGAGCCGCGAACTGTTTCGCGCCGCCAACGGCTTTGTCGGACATCTGCGCGGCGGCCTCGGGATCGCTACGGTTGCGGCCTGCGCCGGCTTTGCCGCGATCTGCGGCTCGTCGGTCGCAACCGCTGCGACGTTTTCGGCGGTCGCCTATCCGGAAATGCGGCGCTTCGGTTATCCGCAATCCTTTGCCACCGGCGTGATCGCGGCCGGCGGTACGCTGGGGGCGATGCTGCCGCCGTCGACGGTGCTGGCCGTCTACGGCATCATCACCGAGCAGGACATCGGCAAGCTGTTCATCGCCGGCATCATCCCCGGCCTGCTGGCGATGATGATGTACATGATCACGATCTCGCTGATCGGCTATTTCCGGCCGGGTTTTCTGCCGACCGGTCCGCAGACCAGCTGGCGTGAGCGCTTCGCGGGCCTCAAGAATATCTGGGCGCCAGTGCTGCTGTTCATCTTCGTCATCGGCGGGTTGTATGGCCTGCCGTTTTTGCCGCGCTTCACCCCGACCGAGGCCGGCGGCGTCGGCGCCACCGGCGCATTCCTGATCGGCATCCTCACCGGCCGGCTCGACCGGGAAAAGATCCTGACCTCGCTGCTGCAGGCGACCCGCACCGCGGCGGCCGTCTTTACCGTACTGATCGGCGCGCTGATCTTTGGATATTTCCTCACGGTGACGCAGACCCCGCAAAAGGTCACCGAGTTTCTCACCGGCCTTGGGCTCGGTGCTTACGGCGTGCTCGCTTTGATCATGGTGATGTATCTGGTGCTGGGCTGCCTGATGGACGCTATGGCGATGATCATCCTGACGGTGCCGATCATCTTCCCGGTCATCATCCATCTCGGCTTCGATCCGATCTGGTTCGGCGTCATCATCGTGATGACGGTCGAACTCGGCCTGATTCACCCCCCGGTCGGGATGAACGTCTTCGTCATCAAAAGCGTGGTCAAGGATGTCTCGTTCTCGACGATCTTCCGCGGCGTGCTTCCGTTCGTCGCCACCGACCTGGTCCGGCTCGTCATCCTGATCGCATTCCCGCTGCTGGCGACCTGGCTGCCGCAACGCATGATGGCCGGGGTTCACTAGAGCATACGAAAGAGCGGACCGCTTCAATGACCCCTGTTCTTGAAACCAGATACGTCTTCACCATCACCGCCCGCATCGGCGACGTTACGTCGGCCGGGGAGATCGGCACCGGTGTGCGCCGGATCATTCCGATCGTCGGTGGCGAGGTGAAGGGCGAGCGCATCAACGGCAAGGTTTTGTCGTTTGGCGCCGACTTCCAGATCATCCGGCCCAATGAGCTGATCGAACTCGAGGCCAAATACGCCTTCGAGACCGACGACGGCGCGGTGGTCTATGTCGAAAACAAAGGCATGCGCTTCGGCCCGATCGAACTGTTGCAGAAGCTGAAGCGCGGCGAACCGGTCGATCCCAAACTGATCTACTTCCGCACCGTGCCACGGTTCGAGACCGGACACGCGAAATACCGCTGGCTGATGGAGCACATCTTCGTCGGCTCCGCCGCCCGCCACGCCGACCGCGTCGTGATCGACGTGCATCAGGTGCTGTAGCCACACGCCGTCATTGCGAGGAGCGAAGCGACGAAGCAATCCATCTTGCTTGCGAGGAGCAGATGGATTGCTTCGCTGCGCTCGCAATGACGGGATTGGCAGTCGTGGCCATATTGACTCCTCCCCAGATCGTTATAAAACATAACTATTCTGGACAGGAAACAATAAGCCGATGGGAAACGCCGCCACCGCCGCCGCGGGTCAGTCCGACCTGCTCACGATCGAGCAGGCCGGCACGGTGCTGTCCGTGGGCCTCAACCGCCCGGCCAAACGCAATGCGCTGAACGACGGCATCATCCTCGCGATCCAGGATTGTTTCACAAATCTCCCCGACAACATCGGCGCCGTGGTGATCCACGGTATCGGCGATCACTTCTCCTCCGGCCTCGACCTCTCCGAACTGACCGAGCACGACGCCACCGAGGGCCTGCGGCATTCGCAGATGTGGCACCGGGTGTTCGACCGCATCCAGTACAGCCGCGTGCCCGTGATTGCTGCGCTGAAGGGCGCTGTGATCGGCGGCGGGCTGGAACTGGCCTGCGCCGCGCATATCCGCGTCGCCGAACCCAGTGCCTATTTCGCGCTGCCCGAGGGCCAGCGCGGTATTTTCGTCGGCGGCGGCGGGTCGGTGCGGCTGCCGCGGCTGATCGGCGTGGCGCGGATGACCGACATGATGCTGACGGGGCGGGTGTATTCCGCAACCGAAGGCGCCGCCTACGGTTTCTCGCAATACCTCACCGAGGCCGGCGGCGCGTTGCCGAAGGCGATGGAGCTGGCGGAAAGAGTCGCCGCCAACGCGCCGCTGACCAACTTCGCCGTGTTGCAGGCGCTGCCGATGATTGCCGAGGCCAACCCGCAGACGGGCCTGTTGATGGAATCGTTGATGGCGACGGTGGCGCAGAGCGACAAGGAAGCCAAAGCGCGCATTCGCGCGTTTCTCGACCGCAAGACCGCCAAGGTGAAGCCGACCTGATGAGCGCCAAACCCAACCCATCAGCCGCAGGCGATGCTGCTGCCCGCGCCGGCAGCCCCCATCCGCTGCGCGCGATCTCGTTCGGCAATCCCGACGTCACGGTCGAGCGCCGCGACGACGGCACGATCTATCTGCGGCCGAAAACCCGGCTCGGCGACTATCCGGTCCGCATCACCGACCGGCTGCATCATTGGGCCGGCGCGACGCCCGATCGCGTCTTCATGGCGGAACGCAACGCCGCGCGCGGCTGGCGGCAGATTACCTATTCGGAGTTGCTGACGTCGGCACGGCACATTGCGTCCGCGTTGCTGGCGCGCGGGCTTTCGGCGGAAAAGCCGATCGTGATTCTCTCGGGCAATTCGATCGACCATGCGCTGATCGCCTTCGGCGCGCTCTATGCCGGCATTCCCTTTTGTCCGGTATCCCCGGCCTATTCGCTGATCTCGCGCGATTACGGCAAGCTCGGCTTTCTGATGAAGCTGCTGACGCCGGGCCTCGTCTTCGCCGACGACGCCTCGAAATTCGCCGACGCGCTGATGGCCAACGTCCCCGAAGGGACCGAGATCGCGGCGTCGTTTGGCACCGTGGCCGGCCGCGACGTGACGTTGCTGTCGGATTTGATGGCGACGCCGATCGCTCCAAACCTCGACGCTGTTCATGATGCCATTGGCCCCGACACCATCGCGAAGTTTTTGCTGACCTCCGGTTCGACCGGCAACCCCAAGGCCGTCATCAACACCCAGCGCATGATCTGCGCCAATCAGGTGATGCTGCGCGAGACGCTGGCGTTCCTGAAGGACGAGCCGCCCGTGATCGTCGACTGGCTGCCGTGGAACCATACGTTCGGCGGTAACCACAATATCGGGCTGACGCTCTACAACGGCGGCTCGATGTATCTCGACGAGGGCAAGCCGATGCCCGGCGGCATCGAAGAGACCGTGCGTAACCTGCGCGAGATTTCGCCGACGGTCTATTTCAACGTCCCCAAGGGCTATGAATCGCTGCTGCCTTACCTGCGCGACGATCGGGCGTTGCGCGCCAAATTCTTCGGCCGGCTGCATGCGATGTTTTTCTCGGGCGCGGCGCTGTCACCGTTCGTCTGGAACAGCCTCGACGAACTCGCGGTGCGGGAGACCGGTTTTCGGGTGCCGATGCTGACCGGCCTCGGCGCCACCGAAACCTCGCCGTTCTTCATGTCGGTACGCCCTGACACCAGCCGTTCCGGCCATGTCGGACTTCCCGTATCGGGCAATGACGCAAAACTTTTGCCGAACAACGGCAAGCTCGAAGTGCGCGCCAAGGGGCCGAACGTTACGCCGGGCTACTGGCGTCAGCCCGAACTCACCGCCAAGGCGTTCGACGAGGAAGGATTTTACAAGTTCGGTGACGCGCTGAAGCCCGCCGACCCCGATGATTTCGGCGCCGGGTTCGATTTCGACGGCCGCATCGCCGAGGACTTCAAGCTCGCCTCCGGCACCTGGGTCAGCGTCGGCCCGTTGCGCGCGCGTTTTGTCGCCGCCTGCGCGCCGCTGGTGCGCGACGTCGTCATTGCCGGCATCAACCATGATGAGATTTCGGCGCTGGTGGTACTCGACCTCGACGGCTGCCGCCTGATCAATCCGACGCTGCCGCCGGACGATCTCGCCGCCATGGCGGCCGATCCGCTGATCCGTGCCGCCTTCCGCGAGCGTTTCCAGAAGTTGCTGGCAAGCGCCACCGGCTCGTCGACCCGGATCACGCGCGCGGTGCTGCTCGATGCGCCGCTGTCGATCGACCGCGGCGAAGTCACCGACAAGGGTTCGATCAACCAGCGCGCCGTGCTGGAAAATCGCAATGCGCTGATCGAGACGATTTATGCGCCGGCGCCACCGGCACAGGTGATTGCGCTGAACTGAAGTCGAGTTGCCAGGAAAGATATCAGGGAGAACGCCATGCAGTTGAAGGATCAGGCCGCCATCGTCACCGGAGGTGCATCGGGATTGGGCGCGGCCACCGCGCGCCGGCTCGCCGCGCAGGGCGCCAAAGTCGCGGTCTGCGATGTCAACGCCAAGCTCGCGGAAACCGTTGCCGCCGAGATCGGCGGCGTCGCCGTGATCTGCGACGTCTCCGACGCGGCCTCGGCGGAAGCCGCGATCGCCAAGGCAGCCTCAGCCCACGGTCCGGCGCGCGTGCTGGTGAACTGCGCCGGCATCGGCGTCGCCAAGCGCGTGATCGGCAAGGAAGGCCCGATGGCGCTCGGCGATTTCGAGCGGGTGATCAAGGTCAACCTGATCGGCTCCTTCAACATGCTGCGGCTGGCGACATCGGGCATGTCGAAGCTCGAGCCGCTCGCGACCGGCGAACGCGGCGTCGTAATCTCCACCGCGTCGGTCGCCGCCTATGACGGCCAGATCGGTCAATCCGCCTATTCGGCCTCGAAGGGCGGCATCGTCGCCATGACCTTGCCGATCGCGCGCGAACTCGCGCAGTTCGGCATTCGCGTGCTGACGATCGCGCCCGGTCTGTTCCTGACGCCGCTATTGGCCAACTTGCCGCAGGAGGCGCAGGATTCGCTCGCCGCCTCGATTCCGTTCCCGCGCCGCCTCGGCCACGCCGATGAGTTCGCCTCGCTGGCGCTGCACATGATCGACAACCCGTATCTGAACGGCGAAGTGGTGCGGCTCGATGCCGCGCTTCGCATGGCGCCGAGGTAGGTAGTCTCCATGTTCGTTCATCGCCGCGACGTGCAGATCCAGTGGGGCGATTGCGACCCCGCCAACATCGTCTACTACCCGCGCTATTTCGCGATGTTCGACGATTCGACCTCGATCCTGTTCGAAGCGGCCGGCTATTCGAAGCAGGACCTCGTGCACAAATACGGCCTGGTCGGCATCCCCATGGTGGATACGCGGGCGAAATTCCACATCCCGTCGACCCATGGCGACTGGATTACGATCGAAAGCCGGATCGAGAGTTTCAAGCGTTCCAGCTTCGAGGTCACCCACAAGGTGTTCAAGGGCGAGGCGCTGGCGATCGAGGCGTTCGAGACCCGCGTGCTGGTCGGCCGTCACCCGGACGACCCGGCGAAGCTGAAGTCGGCGCCGATGCCGCAGGAGATCATCGATCGGTTCACACGGGGCTGAGGCGTTGAATTGGGCTGACTTGCCGGCGCCTATGACCTAAAGAAGGGGCTGAATTAACTGCCGTATATTGCTTTACAAGATAATAAACACACTCAAAGGGAGGAATGAATGAAGAAGGCTCTTCTGTCCGCCGCTGCCATCGTGACGGCACTGGCGCTGCCGGGTTCGCCGGCGCTGGCGCAAACCAGCGAAATCAACATCGGCATCTCGATTACGACCACCGGTCCCGCTGCCGCGTTGGGGATTCCCGAGCGCAACGCGCTCGATTTCGTGCCGAAGGAGATCGGCGGCGTGCCGCTGAAGGTGACCGTGCTGGACGACGGCGGCGATCCGACCACCGCCACCACCAATGCGCGGCGGTTCGTGACCGAATCCAAGGCCGACATCATCATGGGCTCGTCCACGACTCCGCCGACGATCGCGGTGTCCACCGTGGCCAACGAAGCCGGCATTCCGCACTTCGGCCTGGCGCCGTTTCCGATCAACGAAGCCCGCATGAAATGGTCGGTTGCGATGCCGCAGCCGATCCCGATCATGGGCAAGGTGCTGTACGAACATATGAAGGCGCATAACATCAAGACCGTCGGCTATATCGGTTACTCCGATTCCTACGGCGACCTCTGGGCCAACGATTTCAAGGCCCAGGCCGTTCCGATGGGCATGACGCTGGCCGACGAGGAACGTTTCGCGCGCACGGATACTTCCGTGACCGGTCAGGTGCTGAAGCTCCTCGCCGCCAATCCCGACGCCATCCTGGTCGGGGCCTCCGGCACCGCCGCGGCACTGCCGCAGACGGCGCTGCGCGAGCGCGGCTACAAGGGCTTGATCTACCAGACCCACGGCGCCGCGAGCATGGATTTCATCCGGATTGGAGGAGCGGCAGCGGAAGGCGTGATCATGTCTTCGGGCCCGGTGATGTCGCCGGAAACACAGCCCGACAGCGCGCTGACCAAGAAGCCGGGCCTCGCGCTCAATACCGCCTATGAAGCCAAGTACGGTCCCAACAGCCGCAGCCAGTTCGCGGGCCATTCCTACGACGCGTTCGAAGTGCTCAAGCGCATCATCCCCGTGGCCCTGAAGACCGCCAAGCCCGGCACGCCGGAATTCCGCGAGGCTATCCGCCGGGCATTGCTGAGCGAGAAGGACCTCGCCGCAACGCAAGGCGTCTACAACTTCACCGAAAAAGACCGCTACGGCCTCGACGACCGCTCGCGCATCATCCTGACCGTGAAGGACGGAAAGTACGTTCCGGCGATGTGAGGCTGGTCTGCCTGTCTATCTCTCTGATTTGCGAAGATAGTTGAAGCCGGTCTCGCTAACGAGGCCGGCTTCTTTCTTACCCTCCCCTGGAGGGGTCGAGACGAGCGAAGCTCGCCCCGTAGCGGGCGGGGTGGGGTGACGGTCTATCCACGTCGGAGGTGTTGGCACTTAATTTTCTCGCTGGACGCTGCCCGTCGCTATCCCGTCCGCTGGTCGGAGGCGTCCGCCACCGATGGTGCGGCGCCTGGCTGCGACAAGGATTCGCCGAGCCGCCGCAACATCGCACTGGCTTGCTCCACCGAATGATTGAGCAGCCATCGTTCGAACGCCTCGGGCGCCAGTGCGGGGGCGAACAGGAATCCCTGAATGACGTCGCAGCCGAGCGCTTTCAGCACGTCGCGCTGACCCTCGGTTTCCACGCCCTCGGCGATCACGGTCATTTTCAGGCTCTGGCCGACGCGTACGACGGCGGTGGCGATCGCCAGTGCGCTGGCGTCGCGTTCGATATCCTGCATGAAGCTGCGGTCGATCTTCAATTCGCGGATCGGCAAATGCGCAAGCCGGCTCAAACTTGAATAACCGGTCCCGAAATCGTCCAGCGACAGGCCGACGCCGAGTTCGCGAATGTCATTCATGGTTTCGATCGCCACCGAGCGCTCGTTCATCAGCACGGTCTCGGTGATTTCGAGCATCAGCGCTTCCGGCGGCAGGCCGTTGGCCGCGAGGGTCTCGGCCACGACGGCGGCGAGACTTCGGTTCTGAAAATTGAGCGGCGACAGATTGACCGAGACGCACGGCACGTCCAGTCCCGCGCGACGCCACGCAGCCAGTTGTCCGCAGGCTTCGCGGATCGACCACAGGCCGATCTGTTCGATCAGGCCGCACTCTTCGGCGAGCCGGACAAACTTCAGCGGCGAGACGTCGCCGAGCACAGGGTCGTGCCAGCGCGCCAGTGCCTCGACGCCGTAGATCGAGCCGTCGCCGGTCCGGATCTGTGGCTGATAGTGGAGTTTCAGCGCATCGGTGGCGATCGCATTGCGCAGGGCCGTGATGTGGATCAGCCGCTGCTCGGCGATCCGGTTCATGTCGACGCTGAAGAAACGATGGGTGGCGCGGCCGGCCTGCTTGGCCTTGTACATCGCCGCATCGGCCTGCCGCATCAGCGTATCGATGTCGGTGGCGTTGTCGGGATAGATGCTGATGCCCATGCTGGCGGAGATCGGCACCTGCCGTTCACCGAGCCGCAGCGGCAACGCCAGCGCTTCCGTAATGCCGGTGGCGATCAGCGAGGCCTGAGCCGGGTCGCAGTTCGGCAGCACCATCACGAACTCGTCGCCGCCGAGACGTCCCAGCATGTCGCCCGGACGGATCCTGCCGCGCAGGCGCTGCGTCAACTCGACCAGCAGTTCGTCGCCGGCCGAGTGTCCGAGCGTATCGTTGACGTCCTTGAAATGATCGAGATCGAGGAACACCAAAGCGACGTTGTTCCCCCGGGGGCAGGCTTCGATCGCGGCGTTGATCAGTTGATGCAATTGTGCGCGGTTCGGCAGCCCGGTCAGCATATCGTGGTAGGCGAGCCGGGCAATCTGGGCGCGCGCCTCCTGGCGTTCGATCGCCAGCGCGCCGAGATGAACGCAGGCGTCGACAATGCGCTGGTGCCAGCGGCTTGGCGCCCGGGATTCCCTGAAATAGAACGCAAAGGTTCCGATGACGCGGCCGTCCTTGGCCTTGATCGGCGTCGACCAGCAGGCTTTCAGGCCGGCCGCGAGCGGCATCGCCTTGAACGGCTGCCAGCGCGGGTCG
>JAIEPP010000086.1 GCA_019748335.1 Xanthobacteraceae bacterium | reverse complement strand
GTTGGCGAGCGACTTCGCGGTATCGACCAGCTTCTGCAGCGAGGTGATGCCGGTGTTGGCAGCCTGCAGGACCTGCACGCCGTTGCCGATGCCGTCGAGGAGGTTGTTGATGTCACCGGCGCGCGAATCGAGCGACTGTGCGGTGAAGAAGTTGGTCGGGTTGTCGAGAGCGGTGTTGACCTTCTTGCCGGTCGACAGACGGTTCTGGGTGGTCGCAAGCAGATCAGCGGTGGACTGCAGCGAGAGGAGGTTCTGGCGAACCGACGACGAGAGAACAATGCCTGACATAACTCATATCCTTCTGGATGAACACTATTGACGCAACGCCGGAACGTTCGTCCGGCGGTCGTGCCACCCTGTTCTTCGAGAGCTACCCTTTCGTTAACAGAACCCCCAGTACAAATACCCAACGCATGAAAAATCTCGAGAGCTGCACTTATGGTAAACAGATCCTAAACGGCGTTCACGCGATGCATGCATCGCACAAACGGAACGCGGCTAACTCGATTGAGTAGCGCCGGCGAAGCGGGATCCGGCTTCGGCGAGACATTCATTGATGACCATTAGCAGCGCCGCCGGCGTAAACGGCTTGCGCAGGCAGCGCGCCGCACCAAGTTCGAGCGCCATGCGCAGGAAGTCCGGCGCCGGCGAGTCGATGTTGGCGAAGGCGTAGCCGGACATTGCGACCAGCGGAATCGCCGGCGCGCGCTCGTGAAATATCCTGACCGATTCAAAGCCGCGCATGTGCGGCATGAAGATATCGACGATCATCAGATCGAAGCTCGCGTCTTTCAGCGCGCGAAGCCCGGTTTCGCCACCGTCGGCTATCGTCACTTCGAAACCGTGGCGTTCGAGAGAGAGAGTTCGATGGCCATGCAGACCAGCGGATCGTCATCGACAACGAGAACGTGCGTCATGTCTGCGCGCCCGCTAGCGCGGCAAAGGCTGCGGCATGCCTTCGGTGCGGCTCGGCCTCCGACAGGCACTCATCGATCATGCCGAGCAGCGTCGCCGGCCTGAAAGGTTTGCACAGGCACCGCGTGGCGCCGAGGCTGAGCGCCATTTTGACGCAAGCGGGATCGCCCGCTTCGATTCCGGCAAAGGCGCAGCCGGAAATCGCGATCAGCGGGACGGCCGGCTCACGCTGGTGAAACAGCCTGACCGATTCGAAACCCCGCATGTTCGGCATCAAGATATCGACGATCATCAGATCGAAGCTGGCGTCATCGAGCGCCGCCAGACCGTTGGTGCTACCGTCAGCGATGGCGACCCTGAACCCGCACTGCTTGAGCCAGGTACCAACCGCGCGGCGGACATGCCGGTCGTCATCGACCACGAGAATGCGACGCATGGCGGCCTCCTTCGCCGTATCCGACACGATCTGAGATACTCGACGAAAGACACGCTGCGATGGAACCCGAGAATGACATCTCAAAGTTCCATTGCCGCCAGTTTTGCCTAGCGAATCAGTACGTTATTCACATTTTTGGCGTAATCGACCGATCTGTCTGCCCTTCATGGTGTATAGACCCACGCCTTGGTCTCTTGCGCGATCAGATGAGAGATCAGGTTCGAGCCGATAGCCGACGCGCTGCGCGATAGCAGATGGAATGCCGACAGCGTCGCACTCCCGCAAGTGCCTGTTGCAAATTCTTCCGTCGGTGGAATTTCAGTTATCGCATCCGCATCTCTAGATCCGCGAACTGACCGGGGATGCCGTCGAGCCTTCATTCTCGCGGCCGGTGCGTTTTGCGCGCCGCCGATCGCAAGCCGCACGTCTCGACGATATCCGACACGACAAAGTCCTGCGGGTGCCGGCGGAAATCCCGGCTAGCAACTTTCGACCGTCCGAAGGTCTTGACGAAAAACCGTCAATTGTCCTTGCCAACCTTACAGGCCAGGATCATCATCACGTAATTCGAAGCAGAACTATTAGGAGTTGTCCGCCCAAAGATCGGCCTTTGGACACAAGACAGTTAGGGCGTAAGAGAGTTAGGACATAAGACAGGGAGACTGCCGTGGAATCAGCCCCCCGTTCACCGAATGGATTTTTATCTTCGCTGACTGCGGACGACTTTGAATTGATCCGCCCGCATCTGCGCGCTGCCGAGCTTCCGCAGGAGGCGGTGCTGGTCGAAGTCGACGAGACCCTGAAGCGCGCCTACCTCCCGCACCGCGGCGTGATTTCGCTCGTCGTCAAGCTCGCGCGTGGCGAGCACGTGCAGATCGCGATGGTCGGTCGCGACAGCATCTTCGGTTCGTTCTCCGCGCTCGGCGATGCCGTCGCGTTGAACAGCGCGGTGGTCCTGGTCCCCGGGACAGCCTCGACGATCGACGTCGACCACCTTCGCGGAGCAGCCGATCAGAGCCCTACCATGCGCGCCTTGCTGGCGCGGCATGGACTGGCGGTCTATGCGCAGATCCAGCAAACCGCCGGCTGCAACGCCGCGCACACGGTGGAGTCCCGGCTGGCACGGTGCCTGTTGCAGACGCGCGACCTGGCCGGCAGTGACAAGCTGGTCCTGACCCAGGAATCGATGGCACAGATGATCGGCGCCCGCCGCAACAGCGTATCGCTGGTGGCCAGCACGCTGCAGCAGGCGAACTTCATCCACTACAGCCGCGGCCATATCGAGATTACCAACCTGGACGGCCTGACCAGAACGTCCTGCGAATGCTACGGAACCGTGAAGGCCCAGTACGTCAGACTGCTGCAGTCTCGCATCCACTGCGCGGCGGCGTGACGGGTCGCGGCGTGAAGTGGCCCGGCCTGGCCGGGGCGAACCGGCCCCATCCTGAACGTTCTGATAGCCGGTTTGGACGGTTGCGCGCGGCGATTGCGGTAAGGCCGGAACCGCACGCGGAACTCCCCGTATAATTACGGCCAACCGCGACCTTTTGTGACGCATTTGACCGGTCTGGAATTAACGCGCTGTTCAATGAGCCCTGATAATTGTCACGTTGCTGACGGGTGCGGGTTCGAGAAAAGAGCATCGATACCTTTTCGATGCCATGCGCATTAACCCGTGTTCAGCGGCTTGAGACCTGCGCGGAGCAAAAACATGGCCTTTGATTTGTCGATGCCGATCCTGGTGGTCGATGACTACAGCACCATGATCCGCATCATCCGCAACCTGCTCAAGCAAATCGGGTTCGAAAACGTCGACGATGCCAGCGATGGATCGGCCGCGCTCGCCAAGTTGCAGGCGAAGCGATACGGCCTCGTGATCTCCGACTGGAACATGGAACCGATGACCGGTTACGACCTGCTCAAGGAAGTGCGCGCCAGCCCGGAATTCTCGAAGACGCCGTTCATCATGATCACGGCGGAATCCAAGACCGAGAACGTCATCGCCGCAAAGAAAGCCGGCGTCAGCAACTACATCGTCAAGCCGTTCAACGCAGCGACGCTGAAGACGAAAATGGAAGCCGTGTTTCCCGGCTCAGCCGAATAACAACGCGCCGGGGCGCAACGCCTCCGCGGCAGGGCCCGATCGATTCTGATTAGTCAGAACCGGACCCAATCCCCAGTTCCCGACGCGCCTTCTCCACGTAAGCCACGATCCGCTTCATTCGAAGCGCTCTCAAGCATGCTTCAACCGAGTTGAACCATGCTCGTCGAGCATTTTCCTGTTTGAGCATGATTTGCGCGCGAACGCGTCCCGCGTTTGCCGCGAGGGGAAACCGGCTCCCACTTTTCCGTATCGTGCCCTGAGGGGCGCTGCTCCGGATCGCGCTATTCGCGCAGCTGTCGAACACGGCCGGCATCGACAAACATCCACGCATCGCAGGATGTTGATCGGAAGCAGGATCCTTATCGGATTGTCGCTGCACGCGATGCCCGGGGTTTCTGGCCGTACTTCTACGGTTTCAAATTTTCACGGACAGCTAACATTGACTGGCGATAGTCGCGTGGAGCGAAGGAGTACCTCATGTTCACGTTTGAGACGAGCGATCAGAAGGAAGTGCGGCGTTTCCGTATCGCCCAGTTCAACGGCAGAACCGCGACCGCTCGTTCGGCCGGCGCGACGATCACCGGCCACGTTCGATCAATCGTGGAAAACAAGGCCAGCACTTCGGCGGCATGGACGATCACGATCATCCCGGAAGAGCCCAGGGTGCCCGCCGCGTTGCGGCCGGCGCCGCGCGTTCGCTCCTTTGCGGAAGACTTCCACTAGAGCCTTATCGGTTCTGATTGAATCAGAACCGGGCTCTACTCTGTTGGTTGACGCGTTTTCTACCGCAGATAAGTCCACGCAATCTGCGCAAGCTTGATTGCTGTGCGAACCGGTACCCACTTCGCTCGAAAACGCTCTGGACCTCCGGCGTTTGCCCGCTCGACGGCGCGCATCGCCGGCTTCGGGCCGGTACATGCCGATCTGACTCGCGCGCCCAGCTATTGAGTCCGGCATTGCAGGGATCCAGCCGGTTACGGCTGCGCCGACGGGCGCACGCGCGCAACTCGGCGCGACGGGGACGGCATGAAATCTGGCGGCGGGAAGATCAGGCGGGCTGCAACAACGCCTTGCGCACGAGGTCCGCGGTATTGCGGGCGCCGAGCTTGCGCATGGCCTCGGCGCGATGGCTCTCGAACGTCCGCGGGCTGATGTTCATCCGCAAGGCGCCCTGCTTGTTCGAGCAGCCTTCGCTGATCAGGCTCAGGACCTCGCGCTCGCGCTTGGTCAGCGGCTTCTGGCCGGACTCGGTTGCGAACATCACCTGGGCGCGGCCGCCGTCCCGGCTGCGGCCGCCACGGCTCTCGCGGCCAGGCTGATGATCGGAATCGGGAGTCGGATGATTGTCCGAGATCTGCTTGACCAGGGCGCAGACACGTTCGGTTTGCTGAAGCGCGTTTTCGACGACCTGCTGCAGGTAAACGCGGTTGCCGGGCGATTGCGAGAATTGATGGCTGTGTTGCTTGATCTCGTTCATGTAGAGCAGCAGCGCGGTCAACGGCCCGTTCAACTGTCGGGCGATCGCAGCTCCCGCCTCTTCCGTCGCCCGGACACGCGCGACGGAGAGCTGGACAAATTCGATATTGTCTTCCAAGGGCGTGATTTCTTTCACCCACTTTGAAAAGTGCGAATCACCGGCTCGTCGGTCTGCGTGTGACATATAACTAAGTTATCGATTCCGATCTCTTTCATGGTTAATTTCGGAGCCAGTAAGAATACGGGGAGAGCCGGACGAATTTTTGCCAGCTGCCGGAAATCGCCACGAAACGCCCGAAAACCGGCTCAAAAGTCCTTGTTTCTGGCTGACCTCCAGTAGTTTTCCGAACCCCAGAAGTAAACAAGACGGCCCTTCTCCCCGTAGTTTCACGGGGGTATTCCATTTACTTTTCTAATGCCCGGCCTCGGTTCCCCGGGACGCGGCCTCCAGACATCTGCCCTACCGCAGTGCAGCTACGCGTCATGCGCGTGTGATCGAGTGAGGCGCCGTTCACCGGTTGAAATTTCGCCGAATGCCGCCTGCTGAAGGCAAACAGGGGGGTCATGCACCACCACGACGGCGCCCTGTCAGGGGGGTCGCAGCCGGAGGAACTTTTCCAGGAATCGGCCGGAAGCAACGACCCTGAACCACCAACAGACCAACCGCCGCGTCTTCATTGCTCACCCTCACCGGCTGGCCCAGCCGGCGACACTGTGGATAACGCATATGCCGCAGTGCACATGTGAGCGTCTTCACAATCGGCCGTAGAAACCCCGTCGCGGCCGATTGGCATGCATCGCCGTCTCTTCACCGATTCCAATTTACAGGCTTCGTCGCCGTCGCGATGATCGCCGCCTGAAATTATCCGGCCAACAATTCAAAAGGGGAGGCGTCCATGTCGCGCGGCAAGGGGTCCCGCACCGGATCATGGATGGCGTTGGCTGTACTGGCCGGCGCCCTGGCGTTCAGTTCGGGCGTCGCGGCGCAGACAGCGCCCACGCCTGCTCCGGCTGAGAATGCGGCGCCCACAGCCGACAATGCCGTGATGCTGACCGTGTTCCTGAAACACGATCAGTCGCGCCCCCTGAGCGAACTCAACGCGCAGCTGGAGCGGCAGGGCTTTTACAAGGCGTTCCCGCCCGCCGGCATCGAAGTCGTCAGCTGGTACGTGATGATGGGCGTGGGACAGGTGGTGACGTTGCGGCTGCCGGCGTCGCGGCTGCGCGAGGTCAACCGCATCATGGAGAACAGCGCCTGGGGCAGCTATCGCACCGAATTCTACCCGACCTACGACTACAAGGCGATCGGCATGGCCAACCACGACAAGGCGAAGTAAGTCAGCGGACCTTTCAGGCGAGCGCGGCGGGCGTTCAGCCGAGCCGGGAAATCTGTTCCTCGGTCACGACGCGCTCGACATTTTCGGTCTTGCTCTTGATGCGATAGCGCGGGCGGCCGTCCGACTCGATCGGCAGGCACGAGACGATGGTATAGACGCTGCGTTCCTTCACGGTGGCGCGGCCCTGGGGGCCCTGCAACTGGTGATGGACGTCGTCATTGATCGCGTAATTGTGGGCCATCGTTCGTCTTTCGGTTGAATATGGCGGCTTTTAGTCGCAACGGGGCGCCAAGGCAACAAATCTCGGTGCCCCGAGCGGCCCCGATCGCGGTTCGGTTAACCGGTGCGCGGGCAGGACTGGCCTCGATCACCCGGCTCTCCGGTTCCATCCCCAACACGCCAAATTAGGCCCCTGCTCAATCCACCACGCAGATCTCGACACGGTCCCCGGTCAGCCGGGTCTGATAGACGCGAAGATCGATTTCGGCCGGCTCACACTGCGCCTTGCCGGTTTTCACGTCGAAGCAGGCGCCATGCAGCGGACATTCCACCATGTCGTCCTCGAGCAGCCCGTCCGTCAGCAGCGCATATTCATGCGAGCAGACATTGTCAGTTGCAAAAAACTCACCACCGACATTGTAGATCGCGATTTGCAGGTCGCCGATTTCGACCGCCACCATCGCGCCCGCTGCGACGTCGGCTGTCGCGCAGACCGCGTGCCAAACTCCGTTTTGCATCCCGTCCCTTTTACTGATGAGTTCCGATCAAATCATCGGCCGGTTCGTCGCGGCGCCTACACTTCGACGAGCACGACCGCTTCCTCGACGATGACCGGAAACGTTTCGGCGGTCAGTCCGGCATCGCCGCAGCTGTCCGGAGATGTCTCGCGCTCAACGCTGGTCTTGTATTGCCGGGTAAAAAGCCCCTGCGGATCGCAATGCGATTTGCCGGTGCGCAGGTCGAACTCCCAGCCGTGCCAGGGACAGCGAAGAATTTCACCGGGGCGCGAGAGCTGGTAGCAACCGGGCACTTCGGATTCGGGCAAGCCGACGATGATGCCCCGGCTGAGTTTTGCGCCTTCGTGCGGGCAACGATTGAGCAACGCATGGAAGTCGCCGCCGACGTTGAACACCGCGATTTCCCGGCCGCGAACCGTCACGACCTTGTTGCTGCCGGGTGGAATTTCACTGACGAGACCGACGCGCTCTTTCGGCATGGCTAGAACCTGTACAGATTTTCGGCGTTGCCGCGGCAGATTTGCTTCCGCTCGGCCGGGCTCAGCTTCACCTTGAAGGCATAAGACGGATCGTCCTGATCCCAATGCGGATAGTCGGTCGAGAACAGCAGGCGGTCCCAACCGAGCCAGTCGAAACAACGGCGCAACGCTTCCGGCTTGGCCGGCTCTTCCATCGGCTGCGTCGTGTACCAGAAGTTTTTCCTGATGTAGTCCGAAGGCGGACGGGTGAGGTGCGGCACCTCGTCACCCAGCCGCTCCCACAGCCGGTCGAGCCGCCAGGCGAAGCTGGGCACCCACGCAAAGCCGATTTCGACCAGCACGACCTTCAGCGCCGGAAATTCTTCGAACACACCCTCCATGACCATGCTGCTCATGACGGCAGGCCCGCCCATCGTCGTCGCGTAATGCTCTTCCATATAGAACGACGGCCAGCCGCCACCGGTCGAGGCGTGGCCGCCGATGCCGTAGGAGTGAATGCCGAGCGGCAAACCATAGGCCTGGGCGGCTTCGTAAATCGGCCAGTAGCGCCGCCGGCCCAAAGGTTCGCTGCTGCGCGGCGCCAGCATGATCTGGACGAACCGGCCGTCGCGGGCGCAGCGCTCGATCTCCTTCACGGCCGCAACAGGATCATCCTGCGTCACCACCAGCGAGGCGCGAAGCCGCGCATCGCGATCGAGCCACTCGGCGACCTGCCAGTCGTTGTGCGCGGTGGCGAGCGCACGCGCAAAATCCTGATTGCGCTCGCTGGCGACGTTGCCGAACAGCGGGATCAGGATCGCCTTGAGGATGTGAAAGGGATCGAGGTGCTGTTGCTGCATGAATGCCAGATCGGACCCCGGCGGTCCGCCAGCGGGCGGCCAGGCATCGCGTCGGCAGATCAGCGGCGCCGTCCGCGGATATTGCGTGGTATTGATGAAGGGCTGACGCAGATGCGTGCCGAACTGTTCCGAATGCTCCTGCCAGCTCCGGGCGAGGTACGGATACAGGCTCTTCGAATCCTTCGGCAGCGGGTGAACGTCGCAATCGATGATGCCGGCATCGACTTTCGTGACCGCGCCCGCGCTCGGGCTCTCGATGACGCTCGTCATGATGTCTCCTGCAGCCGTGGATAGGTTTTGAGCGGATTTCCGGTTCGCAGCCGGTTCATCAGATCAGCGTCGAAGCCTGTGGGCGCGAACTCCGCCTGCTCGAAATTCCAGTGCGGAAAGTCGGTCGAGAACAGCATCATCTCCTCGCCGATCTGCTCGATCATTTCGCGAACGATCTGAGGGTCTTTCGGACCGTCAAAAGGCTGCATGGTCAGCCGCACGTGCTCCGCGACGATTTCACTCGGCGGCCGCTTGACCCATGGCACCTCCATGCGCAAGCCACGCCAGAGCTTGTCGATGCGCCACAGGAAAGACGGCAGCCATGTCACGCCCGATTCCGTCAGCACGACGCGCAGCTTCGGGAATTCCTTGAACACGCCCTCAGTGATCATGCTGAGAAGCTGGGTCTGGAAGCCGACGCTTTGCGCCGCCTGATCCTCGATATGATAGGACGGCCAGCCGTTGGTCCACGGCGCGAAGCGATAGGTGCTGCCGGCGTGGACGCCGATCGGCAGGCCATGCGCCTCGGCCGCGGCGTAGATCGGCCACATCGATCGCTGGCCGAGCGGCCTGTCCCCCAGCACCATCAACAGCACCTGGACGAAGCGGCGATCGGGCGCGCGGCGCTCGATTTCCTTCGCCGCCAGTTCGGGGTGCTGCCACGGTACGATGATGGAGGCGCGAAGCCGTTCGTCTTTGCTCAACCAGTTCGCAACCAGCCAATCGTTCATCGCGCCGCACAGCGCCGCGGCCAGATCGGCATTGTAAACCGCCTGCGCGCCGTAGAGACAGTTGCAGATCGCGATATCGGTGTCGAACGCATCCAGCGCACATGTCTGCACGCGTTCGAGAGTGGCCGGGCCGCGCCAGTCCGGCCGGATCGCAGCCGGCAAGTTCGAGATGTCGCCGGTCAGCTCCAGTCGATCGATGCCCCGGCTCGTCACCTGCTCGTGCCAATAGTCATCCAGGAACGGCAGCAGTTCGCTGGTCGTCGGCAGCGTCAGGTGAAGATCGCAGTCGACCTTCGGAAACGGGTTGGCTTGTCGCAACAACGCACTAATCCCTTATTTCGTCGTGATGCCGAGACGGCGTCCCTACTCAACCGAGATGCCGGCGTCCCGGATCGTCTTGCCCCATTTGTCGGTTTCCTTGCGGATGAAGGCGCGAAATTCTTCGGGCGTGGAGCCGACGGGCTCGGCGGCCTGCTTCTCGAAGGCCTGCTGCAACTCCGGCGACTTGAGCGCCTGGACGATCGCGGAATTGAGCGTGGCGATGACATCCGGCGGCGTCCTGGCGGGCACGACGATTCCGGTCCAGCCCGTGGCCTCATAGTCGGGCAAACCGCTTTCCGCCAAGGTCGGAACGTTTGGCAACAGCGGCGACCGCTTCTTGCCGGTGACGGCGAGCGCGCGCAGCTTGCCGCCTTCGACCAGCGGCAGCGCGGTGATCATCGAATCGAACATCAGCTGAACGTGATTGCCCATCAGATCGTTCAACGCCGGCGCGCTTCCCCGATAGGGAACATGCGGCGCATCGATGCCGGCCTGATGCACGAACAGCTCGCCGGACAGATGCATCGAGGTGCCATTGCCGCCCGAGGCCCGGTTCAGCTTGCCAGGGTTCTTCTTGGCATAGTCGATCAATTCCTTGACCGAATTGACCGGAAGATCCGGAGCGACGACCAGCAGCAGCGGATACTGCACCACCAGCGATACCGGCTCGAAATCCTTGATCGGATCGAACGGCAGATGCTTGAACAGGGTCTGGTTGATGGCGTGCGTTCCGGTCGTCGCCAGCAACAGCGTGTAGCCATCAGGCGGGCTCTTGGCGACGAATTCGGCGCCGAGATTGTTGCCGGCGCCCGGCCTCGGCTCGACGATGACGGGCTGACCCAGCGTGACCTGCATCTTTTCGGCAAGCAGCTGAGCGGTGATGTGCGTCGGCCCGCCGGCCGCTGCCGGCACCACGATCTTGATGGTGCGGGAGGGAAAACCTTCGGCTGCGGCAGGCCCCGCCAAGGCCAGAAGCGCTGCACAAGGCAGCGCGAGTATCACAGCCAGCAAATTCCGCGTACCGCGCCGCATTTTCAGTTTCCTTTTCGTTTCTTATTGTTCGACTATCGAACATATGGTCTACTATCGAACAACTTAACATGTTGGGTGGAGTTGGCAACCGTGCTTGGAATCGATGACGTCTGGACCGATGCGTCAAAATGGCCTGACGGCAGCGACACCTTCGTCGAGGCCTTTGCCAAGGGCCTGCTGGTGATCGCGGCGTTCCACCACGAGCGCAGCCTCGGCCTCAGCGAGATTGCGAAACGAACCAAGCTGTCGCGCGCCGGCGTTCGGCGGCTGACGCATACGCTGATCGCGCTCGGATTCATCCGGCAATCCGGCGATGCTTTCGCGCTCACGCCGCGCGTGCTGCAGCTCGGCTTTTCCTACCTGTCGTCGCTGTCACTGCGCGAGGTGGCCCAGCCCGTCATCGAAACCCTGTCGCGGGAAACCGATGAGGTGGTGGCGATATCCGTGCTCGATGGCGCCAACGTCATCTACGTCACCCGCGCCGAGGTCACGAGTGTGCTGCGGCGAGGCCTGACCATCGGCAGCCGCATTCCCGCCTTCTGCACCTCGATGGGCCGCGTTCTGCTGGCCGGACTTTCGCCGGAGGAATGCGCCGCCAACCTGAATGACTCCGAACTCCGCGCCTGGACCAGGGTGACGACGACCGACCCGCAAAAACTGTCTGATGAAATCGAACTGGTGCGCAAGCAGGGCTGGAGCTTCGTGGGCGAGGAGCTTGAAATCGGCGCCTGCGGCGTTGCCGTGCCGATCCGCGATCCGAACGGCAACACCATCGCGGCGATCAATCTCTCGACCAACCTCGCGCGGCATTCCGCGCAAGCCATGGTGGAGAATTTTCTGCCACGGCTGCAAAAGGCCCGTGAGCAGATCGAGCAGCATCTGGTGATGTGAGAACTGCTGCG
>JAIEPP010000346.1 GCA_019748335.1 Xanthobacteraceae bacterium | reverse complement strand
GCGGCACCGACGATATTCCAACGCCGGTCAATCCGCAGACCGGCAAGTCGGAGCCCAACGGCACCTCGATCGTCGATGTTACCGATCCGACGCAACCGAAATATCTTCGTCACATTCCGGGTCAGGAGGGCAAATATGAAGCCGGCGGCGCGCAGATGGTGCGGATCTGCGACGGCAAGCAACTGCCCAAGGGTGATCGCAACGCGGTCTACATGCTCAGAAGTTTTGGCGGCGAGGCGCATGAAATCTGGAACGTGGCCGATCCCGCCAATCCGGTGCTGATCACGCGGCTCGGCGGCTTGAAGGACACCCACAAGAACTGGTGGGAATGCGACACTGGCATCGCGTTTCTGGTCTCGGGCGCGCCGGACTGGCGCACCCGCCGCATGACCCAGGTCTATGATCTCTCGGATCCTGCGCATCCCGTGAAGATCCGCGATTTCGGTTTGCCCGGCCAGGAGCCGGGCTCCACCGGCGCGGTGCCGACCGAACTGCACGGGCCGATCTCGACCGGTCCATCCGGCAACCGCGTTTATTTCGGCTACGGCACCAACAAGGGCGGCTTTCTGCAGATCGTCGATCGCGACAGACTGATCAACGGACCGAAGGAGCCGACGCCGGACAATCTGCGATTGCCCGAAATTTCGCGGATGCCGATGTCGGCGCTGAACGGCGCCCACACCACGTTTCCGATGCTGAACATGCCGATCGCGGAATTCGCCAAGGATAAAGACGGCAAGAGCCGCGACATCGTCATGATCGTCGACGAGGCGATACTGAACGAATGCAACGAGCCGCGGCAGATGGTGTGGTTCGCCGACGTCACGGTCGAAAATCGCCCGATGATGATCTCGAGCTACACCGTGCCGGAATCAAGCGGCGCCTTCTGCGAGCGGGGCGGGCGGTTCGGCTCGCATTCATCCAACGAAAGCATGGCGCCGGTGTTCTTCAAGAAGATGGCGTTCATCGCCTTCTTCAACGCCGGCGTCCGCGCGCTCGACATCCGCGATCCCTATCACCCCACCGAAGTCGGCTATTTCATTCCGTCGATCACAGCGGCGACCGACAAGCGCTGCGTCACCGTCGACGGCAAGAACCGCTGCAAGGTCGCGATCCAGACCAACAATGTCGAAACCGACGCGCGCGGTTATGTCTATATCGTCGACCGCGCCAATACCGGCCTGCATATTCTGGAACTGACTGGCCCGGCGCGCGCCGTCGCCGGCCTGCCGTGAGGGTGTGAAGGATGCGCCGCGCGCTGGTCGTCGCGATCGGGATCGTCGCGCTCGGGGAGTTGTCGGGTGGTGTTGCGTATCAGCGCGCGGCATCCGGAGCCGAGCAGTGGCGGGAAATCGCATGGCCGTTCCCGCGCGACGGCTGGCCGGCAGGCAAGGCGTTCCGTAGCGGCGACGGAATCGAGGTCTATGTCCGTCCGAAAATAGGCTTCTGCAATTGCGACACCGGCGTCGCCGATGACGACGAAGTCGATCGCGTCGCCGATCTCGATTTGATCAGCGAACGCTTCGTGCCGCTGCAAGCGGGCAGGGTGGTTCGCATAGCCGAAATGCCGGGGCGGATCAGGCCCTATGAGCTTCGTATGTCCGATGGCGCCCGGCACACCGCTGTCGGTATTGCCGTCTCGCATCGCTGCGACCTGATGGTGGCGGTGGCCACGGGCAAGGGAGACGCGGCGGACGTGCAGCGCGCCGCGCTGGATTTTCTGGGATCGGCGAAGATGTCGAACTGGATGACCGCGGCGATGCAAGGTCGCTAGGGCTGGTACCGGCATTCGCAATTTCGGACCTTAAGGGGTCGTGCCCCAAGACTGACATTCGTCGGATGGAACCGCCAGAAGCGTGTTAGTCTCCTTCGACCGCAGCCAGTGCGGTCGAAGGGTAGATTTGATGGCTTCCGACGTCGGGCGGGAACAATTGCTTTCCGCAACGCCACCCAGTCGCGACGAGCTTCCATATCGTTTGAGGCAACAATCCTTGCTTGGCGACTTCGGACGCGTGGCGATGCTGACCCGCGACTTCACGATCATCCTGCACCGTGCGACGGAACTGTGCGCACAAGGTCTGGGAGTTCGCTTCGCCAAGGTCCTGGAATTTCTCCCGGATGAAAAACGCCTGATGGTTCGCGCCGGTGTCGGTTGGGCTCCCGGGACCATCGATACCGTTTCGCTTGGCGCAGATACCGGGTCGCCGGCAGGATATGCTTACCAGACTGGAAAGAGCGTCATATCGAACCATCTGGAAGCGGAGACGCGCTTCCGAACGCCTAAGCTGCTGATCGATCACGGGATCAGGCGGGCCATCAACGTGCTGATCGAACGGGGGGCAGAGGGCAATCAGTCCTTCGGTGTGCTGGAAGTCGATAGCGCCGATCCCGGCGAGTTTGACGAGGCGGACGCGCACTTCCTTGCCGGCTTTGCCAGCCTGCTTGGCATCGCCATCGAACGCCAGCAAGCCGACGCCAACCTTCAAAAGTCCCTCGATCATCAGGAATTGCTGACGCGAGAGATGAGCCATCGTGTCAAGAACAGCCTGACGTCGGTTGTCGGCCTGCTTCGCGTACAAGCCCGGAGTGCAGAATCCGAAGAAGTCAGGAATGCGTTGAACGACGCCAGCGCGCGCGTAGAGACCATTGCCCAGGTGCATGATCACCTATGGCGCGGTTCGCAAATCGGATTTGTCGACCTCGAGGATTTCATGACCGAGCTGTGCAAGAAATTGAAAGGGGCGACTGGAAGCCTCTCGCTGCGTTGCCACGTCGATTCAATGCTGCTTTCCGCAGATCACGCGATTCCTCTGGGATTGTTGGTCAACGAGATCGTTACCAACGCGGTCAAGTACGCCTACCCGCAAGGTGAAGGTGTGATCGAAATCTCCGCGCGCGAGATCGGGGGGCAGCTTCGTCTCGAAGTTTCAGATCAGGGTGTTGGCCTGCCTGATGGTTTCGATATCGATCAGCCGCGCCCCAGTTTGGGTTTCAAGGTCATCAAGGGCCTGGTTCGTCAGTTGCAGGGACATCTTGCCATTACGACCAGCGCCGCCAAAGGAACGCGTTTCCTGGTGGATTTGCCCATTCTCCCCAAGGAAGTCGTCTAAGAGACGGCGTATCTTTTGCCCGACCAATCCCGGGCGCCGCGATCTCGCCACGGCCAGGCGGATTCTGTCCATCCCGTCTCCTTACGAAACCGCGGACGTTTGACTTCGGTGCAACCATCGAGATCCTCATGAAGGATGTCGATCTCGCCATCGCGCAAGGCGAAGAACTCGGTGTTCCGATGTGGTAAGCCAGACGGTACGGCTGGTGCTGAAGCACGGTGTCTTTCAGGGACGTGCACAGCAAGATATCTCGCGCGTCGTTCAGATCATCGAGGATGGGACGCGCAAATAGCTATCGGTTTCCATCTCCAACTGACGGATGTATAGTCGAGAAATCATCTCTCACCGGATCCCCCATGTCCCTTCAAGCCTATCTTGCTTTTGTCGCCGCCTGCATCGCGCTGGCGCTCATCCCTGGGCCGGTGGTGACGCTGGTGATCGCCAACGGGCTGCGGCATGGCACCCGCGCGGCGTTGACCAACATCGCCGGCGTTCAGGCCGGGCTGACCATCGTGATCGGCATCGTCGCGGTCGGACTGACGACGCTGATGGCGACCATGGGTTACTGGTTCGACTGGGTGCGCTTTGCGGGTGCCGCCTATCTGATCTGGCTCGGCTACAAGCTGGTTCGTTTTCCGGTCGAGGGCGTCAATGCCGACGAGCCGCCACCGCCGCCGCGCGGCGGGTTTTTCCTGCAGGGCTTTCTGGTGCTGCTCAGTAACCCCAAGGTGCTGGTGTTCTTCGGCGCGTTCATTCCGCAGTTCATGGACATGAGCAAGGATCACTTCTCGCAGGTGGCTTTGCTCGGCTTCACCTTCATGGTGACCGGCGCGATCACCGATTCGATCTATGCGGTGCTGGCGGGGCGGGCGCGGCGGTTCTTTTCAGCGCAGCGCACCCGGCTGCTGTCGCGCGTCTCCGGCGGCTTCATGATCGGCGGCGGCATCTGGCTGGCGCTGACGCGGGCGAGATAGTTACCGGAAAAATTGAACCCCGGTCGGCAGCAGCGCGTCTAATTCCTGCACTGTCTCCGGGGGAATCCTGATGCCTGATCTGCCGTGGTACGTCTATGCGATGCTGCTGGCGCCGCTCGGGCTGATCCTGGTTGCGGCTGCCTACAAATCCCTGCAGGTCCGCGCCGCACGCGAATGGCCATCAACGCCGGGCAAGGTGGTCATCTCGAACGCCGAGATGCGCAAGGTCAAGGTGATGGACAGCGACCGCGAAGACGGCCATCGCTTCGAGGAGCGCAACTTCGCCAACATCGTTTATGAATACGCGGTCGCGGGCAAGAAACTGCGCAACAACCGCGTCAGCATCGGCGAGGATCTCGGGAATTTCGAGGTCCCTGAAACGATCGCGAAATATCCGGCCGGCATGGCGGTCACCGTCTATTACAATCCGTTGCATCCGAACGAGGCGGTGCTGGAACGCGACCTCCCGAAGGGTCTCTGGGGCTGCCTCGGCATCGGTACCGCCGTCGTGCTGGCGATCGTGTTCGGTTCGGCGTTCGGCCTGCATCACATCACTGACTTCCTTTCGACGCGGCTCAACGATCCCAAACTGTCGGTGCTGGTGGTCGCCCTCGGCGCGTTCGGCTTCGTGATCTCGCTGTTTGCGCTCGCTTTGCAGAAGCAGTCTTCGCTGGCGAAGAAATGGCCGGTCGTGACCGGCACCATCAAGCTGTCGGATATCGAGCAGTACCGCGCCGCGCCGACCGAAAATCACGCGCGCGGGCAGGTCATGTACCAGCGCAAGGTGAACTACACCTACAGCTACAACAACATCTCCTACACCAACATGCATGCGAGCCTCGCCAGCAACGTCGCATCGACGTCGGGCTGGCTGGTCGGCAAGTTCACGAAGGCGTATCAGGAAGGCGCGGCCGTCAAGGTCTACGTCAATCCGGCCAATCCGGCGGAAGCAACGCTGGAGCCGGGCATCGGCCTTGCGTGGGTGCTATGGCTGTTGGTCGCCGCGTTTTTTGCGGGCGCATACTTTGTCGCGACGCGCGGTTAGTACGTACTGATAAAATTCGTCGATGGTGCGTCCGGCCTTCCCGTTGATTTTGCCACGAAAGCAAAACGTCGGCTAGACGCGTTGCAAGCGCTTGGTCCGAAAAGCGCCAGAAGCGGTCATCCCCGAGCGGTTAGTTGCGGGCCTGTGGTTGCAGGTCATCGATGCGTTTGGCCTGGGCGATGTCGGCAAACGCGTGCTTCAGATCGCCCATGCGACGGAAGACAATTGCGCGATCGATGTAGGCGTCGGAGAAATTCGGATTGAGATCGATCGCCAAATCAAAATCGACGAGTGCAAGGGCCAAATCTCCACTGCGATACGCCTGGTTGCCCCGCTGTCGATAGTATCCCGCGTCTTTCACTTCGACCTCCGAAATTGCCGGAATAGCGCCTGTGATGTCCGCTGCTGGTACGGCGCCTGGCACTGCCATCTCTCCGGCGGCGTCGGGAGCTTCTCGCCCCGCGGAGATCGGGATCTGAACATGCTTGTTGTGATGGCCAGCCCGGCCGACTGTATCGGATGACGGTGTCGGCATCGCAGCGGTCAGTGCCGATACTCGTGCGGATATCTCCTGCATTTGCGCTGGAACGATAGGGATCCTGAAAGCTCTTTCGAAAAGCAGAAATGTTCCGATGGACACGAACGCGATCACGATAGCTGCGATGGCGTCCGGGACCGGGTTGCGGGAGAGTATCTTGCGCTCTGAGTTTAGAGTTCGTCGCTGCTGTGCTTTGGCCAACAGCGCGTCATAGGTCGCTCGCTGCCGCTCGTCACTGAGAATGGCATGGGCGCGGACGACCCGCCTGAACCTCTGCGAAGCATCAGGATCGCCGGAATTGTTGTCGGGATGGTTGGCCTTGGCGGCCTCGCGGAATGCCGCCCTGAGTCGGTCAGCATCATCGTCAGCAAGCGCACCAAGTAACTCGTAAAGGGTTTGCAAGATGTGCCTCGTAAATATGGTCCCTCAGAAATTTTTCCCCTCTCGGCAATTCCCGTTCGTCAATAAAAATGACGACGATCGTCAGACCGTCGCGACAAAAACGTACCTTGGTATGGCAGGAAGACGACCGAATCTTGGGCTCCCTGCCCAGATTTCGTCATGGAGGAGACACAAAGGGGCCGGGCAGATAGGATACAATCAAAGATTGAATTTTCCGAACCTTGTCGCGGCGATGCGATGGTTACCGAACAGGCCCTTGTTGCGGAACGCGTTCGATCTCGCATGTGCCGGATGCCTGCAACTGGCTTAGGCGGTCTCGCGCGGCCTTTTCGGCATCTTGATAACACTGCCGTTCGTACTCGAGTTTCAAGCGAGCCCATTCATCCGGGTCCACCGCCTTGAAATCGGCTCTCTTGAACTCGCAGTTGGGCGCCGCCTGGGGTGTTAGCAGAACCGGGTCGGGCCGACGAACGCGCAGTTCGGCATGTTGCCGTGTCTCGGCGTGAACATAGGCACGCGAAGGCGAGCGAACCGGGGCTGCCCTGACGTTCCGCTGAACCGGGTTGAGTTCGCGGTGATCCGGATTGCGCGCGCAACCGGCCAGCGCCATCGCAAGGACAACGGCAAAGAGGATCCGCGGTTTTGGGAACAACGACGGCAGGCCATTCACCCGCAACTGCGTCGTCGCCAATTCGCAGCAATCATCCACACAATACGCCGGACGCGCGATCGCCATGCTGATCATTCCGATTCAAGGCGAGGCAGGTTGCTGCCACTGTTTGCAACGAAATCTCGCGCAGAAGCGAGCCCACCATGGACGGAAAATTTGAATCTCAGTCTAACAACTAGGATGAATGAAATACTAATCGGGCGTCGTTTTCGCCCCGAAACCGGAAATCGGGACCAGCAGATATATGCTTTGTGCCAGATGGGGACACGCGCTAAGCGGAAAGCAGTCCCTGCTTGCGCAGCAACGGCTCGATCTCACCGAAAATCCGCGCCAGCCGATCCGCCCAGACTTTCTCGCCTGCGGAATCCGAAATCAGATCCTGGCGAATTTCGATTCCCGTGTTCATCAGCCCGCGCGCTTCGGCATGCACGGGTATGGTGTAGTCGGTGTCGTCGCTGACCGCATAGGGCTCGTTGTCGCCGACCACGAGATCGCCCTCGGCGCGCAGCAGCTTCAGCAGCAGCGGCGGCAGATTCTTGTCACGCTGATACAGCGTGCCGATATGCCAGGGACGCGCGATGCCGGCATAGACGGGGGTAAAGCTGTGCAACGACACCAGCACCGTGGGCCGGCCTTCGCGGCGGCGCTGATCGATGATCGCGTCGATGCGGCGGTGGTAGGGATCGAAAATTTCCGCGCGTCTCGTCGCAGCATCCTCGCCTGAAATGCCCTCATTCCCGGGAATGGTGGTGGCCTCGCTGATGCGCGGGATCGAGCTTGCGGCATCGGGCGGGCGGTTGCAGTCGATCACCAGCCGCGAGTAGCGCTGCACGATCAGATGCGCGTCGAGTTGCCGCGACAGGGATTCCGCGACGCCGGCGATGCCGATGTCCCAGCCGATATGCCGTTTCAGTTCGCTCTCGGGCAGTCCGAGGTCGCCGAGCGCGCGCGGAATCAGCCGCCCGTAGTGGTCGCAGGTGAGCAAGAACGGCGAGCGTCCCGCGGCGTTGTATTCGCGCACCGGCGGAACATCTTCGGTTCCCAGAAGTAGGTCTTTGTCGCCCGCTGGCTTCAAACGCGTTTTCCCCGTGATTGGTGCCTATTCAAGCGGCATTCGACCTGCAAATGAGCAAGCTACGGTCTAGATTAGACCACCCAGAATCGATGATTGTATAAAGATGCCGCTCCTGACCATCCATCACAAGACCATATATCGCTACGACCGCCCGGTGGCGTTCGGCGAGCATCGCATCATGCTGCGCCCGCGCGACAGCCACGACCAGCGCGTGCTCTCGTCGAGCCTCGAGATTTCGCCGCAGCCGATGTCGCTGCGCTGGATCCATGACGTGTTCGGCAACAGCGTCGCGATCGCCGTGTTCGACGAGCGCGCGGAAACGCTGTCATTCACCTCGATGGCGACCGTCGACCATAATCCGGCGGAAGAGTTCGCGCTGACGCCGGATGACACCGCTTATTTCTATCCGTTCGTCTACGACAGTGAGGAATTTCCGGACCTGCAGCAGTTCATCCTGCCGCAATATGGCGACCCCAATGGCGAATTGTCGGCGTGGGCGCGGCAGTTTCTCGATGCCGACGGTCCGACGCCGACCTTCAACATCCTCAGCGGCATGACGCATGGCATCCGCGAGGCCTTCACCTATCGCAAGCGCCACGAGCATGGCACCCAGCATCCGCTCGATACGCTGCAGACCGGTTCGGGCACCTGCCGCGACTATGCGATGTTCATGATCGAGGCGCTGCGCCGGCTCGGCATCGCCGCGCGTTTCGTCTCCGGCTATCTGTTCATTCCCGGCGACAGCGCCCATGGCTATGTCGGCGGCGGCTCGACCCACGCCTGGGTGCAGGTCTATCTGCCGAGCGCCGGCTGGATCGAATTCGATCCGACCAACGGCATCGTCGGCACCCGCGATCTGATTCGCGTGGCTGTGGCCCGCGATCCGCGCCAGGCGATCCCGCTGCACGGCTGCTATCTCGGCTCGGCCGATGCCTCTCTCGGCATGGAGGTCAGCATCAACGTGGTCTCGGTCGGCGACGAGCCACACGACGAACCATCTCGGGCGCGGGAAGAGCAGACTGTAGCGGCAGCCCAAGGGCAACGCCAGGCGCAGTCCGAAGAGCAGCCCAGGGAAGAGGTCTGACCGTGGAGATCAAGGTCGGCTTCGAGATTGCCTATACGGCCCCTCAGCCGACGCCGATGGTGATCATGCTCGGTATTCATCCGTCGCGCTTTGCCGACATTGTCGGCACCGAGCGCATCACCGCCGAACCGTACGCCCCGATCGGCTTCTATCGCGACAGCTTTGGCAATGTCTGCGGCCGTCTGGTGGCGCCGGCCGGCGGCGTCACGTTGCGTGGCCATGCGGTGGTGCGCGATTCCGGATTGCCCGACGTGGTGATGCCGACCGCGCAGCAATTGCCGATCGATCAACTGCCCGACGACCTGCTGCTCTATCTGATGCCGAGCCGCTATTGCGAGACCGACAAGCTCACCGATATCGCCTGGTCGCTGTTTTCAAAGACCGAGCCCGGCTGGGCGCGGGTGCAGGCGATCGTCGATTTTGTCCACGGCCACGTCACCTTCGGCTACGAGCATGCGAGTTTCATGAAGTCGGCGCATGACGTCTACGAGCAGCGCGCCGGCGTCTGCCGCGATTTCGCGCATCTGGCGCTGACCTTCTGCCGCTGCATGAACATCCCCGCGCGCTACTGCACCGGCTATCTCGGCGACATCGGCGTGCCGAAGGACCCGGCGCCGATGGATTTTTCCGGCTGGTTTCAGGCCTATCTGTCCGGCCAGTGGTACACGTTCGACGCTCGCCACAATCACCCGCGCATCGGCCGCATCCTGATGGGCACCGGCCGCGATGCCGCCGACGTCGCGCTGACGACGAGTTTCGGCCGGATGGACCTCGCCAAATTCGTCGTGGTGACCGACGAGGTGGTGGTGGCTTGATCCCGAACGCGTTGCCGGGATAACTGCGCCCATGATTTCAGATCGTCTGTTTGTCTACGGCACCCTGATGCGCGGCTTCGACCATCCGATGGCGCAGCTGTTGTCGCGCAGCGCGGATTTTCTCGGCGCGGCGCGCTGCCAGGGCCGGCTCTATCTCATCAAGCATTATCCGGGACTGGTGCTGTCGGACAACCCTGCGGAAATCGTGTTCGGCGAACTGTACCGGCTGCGCGACCGCGATGCGCTGCTCGGCGAGTTCGACATGTATGAAGCCTGCGGCGAAGGTTTTCCGGAGCCGACCGAATACCTGCGAAAAATGCTGGCCGTGACGCATGACGACGGCGCCGTCAGCGAGGCGTGGACCTACGTCTACAACTGGCCCGTCACCGGCCTGCCGCAGATCGCGTCGGGGAAGTTTCTGGAGCAGTAGGCTCGCGCGTCACATCGAGTCCAGCCGCTCGCGCTCGACCCGGATATCGACCTCGCGCTCGACATAGGTCCATTCCTCGGTCTGGCGCAGCATGTCGACCAGTTCCTCGAACAGCGATTCATGCGCGAGGCGATATTCGAACCAGGTCAGGAAATCGAAGGGCTGGCCGAGATCGCGGCAGTGGTAGAGCTGGCGCGCGATCGCCGGCAGAAACCGCATGCTGCTGGCGATGTGGTGCGACTTGTCCTCGAAGATCCTGCGTCGCTCCTCCTGGGTCAGCTCCCACCACGCGTCTGATTTTTTGATCGGGATCAGCGCCGCGAGTCTTGACTCGGGCCGGCCGAGGGCGGCCTGCACGGCGGTGAGTTGTTGCTTCTCGGCGCGCTCGACATAGCGGACATGGCTGGTGGTGCCTGCCAGCCGCCAGCCGGTCTGCGAGGGCAGGATCGGCAGCGCGATCGAGTCGGAATGGGTCACCGACAGCGCTGGCGTCGGCGCCAGGCTCTCGCCCTTCACCCCCGCCATCCGCGTCACCCGCCACGCCCCGCTTTGCCCGCCCCTGAAGATCGTGAACATGAGGGCATGGAAGCGTGGAACCGGGCGCGGTTCAAGCGGTAGTGCCACGTATGCTTGCCGTCATGCCCGGGCTTGACCCGGGCATCCACGTCTTTCTTGGAGGTTACTGCCGAAAACGTGGATGGCCGGGTCAAGCCCGGCCATGACGAGGCTGTTTGCTGCTGTGGATAGTGGCAAGAAGCCTAATACGTTTCGTATTTCCCTGGCGCATCCCTATATCCCTAGTCGGTTGGCACAGGCCCCCCTATTCAGGCACACACCCACCCCATGCGCTTCACGCCCCAGTTTCTCGATGAGCTGCGTGCCCGGCTTCCGGTTTCGGAAGTCGTGGGGCGGCGCGTCAAGCTGAAGAAGGCGGGGCGCGAGTTCAAGGGGCTGTCGCCGTTCCAGCAGGAGAAGTCGCCGTCCTTCACGGTCAACGACCAGAAGGGATTTTACCACGACTTCTCCTCCGGCAAGCACGGCGACATCATCTCGTTCCTGATGGAGACCGAGGGCGTCGGCTTTACCGAAGCCGTCGAGCGGCTGGCTGGCATGGCCGGCATGGCTCTCCCGGCGGTGACGCCGGATGCCGCAAGGCACGAGCAGCACCGCAAGACGCTCTATGACGTGATGGAGCTCGCCGCGAAGTTCTTCTGCGACACGCTGGCCTCGCGCTTCGGCGCCAAGGCGCGCGGCTATCTCGGCGACCGCGCCATTACGCCGGCGACGCAGCTTCAGTTCCGCATCGGCTATGCGCCGGGCGGCCCCGGCGAGCGTTTCGCGCTGAAGGAATTTTTGGACGCCCAGGGCATTCCGACCGAGGACATGGTGGAAGCCGGATTGCTGATCGGCGGCGACGACATTCCCGTGCCCTATG
>JAIEPP010000537.1 GCA_019748335.1 Xanthobacteraceae bacterium | reverse complement strand
CGAATTGCGGGTGGTGTCGTTGCCGCCGACGATCAAGAGCGCGATGTTGCCGATGAATTCGCGCGCCTGCAGGTTTCGTGTCGCCTCGGAATGCGACAGCATCGAGATCAGATCGAACGTGGGCGCCGCCGCGGCACGGAGGTCCCACAATTTTCGGAAATAGTCCGCCATCTTCGTCAGTTCGGCGAGCCGTTCGTCGTTCGAGTGGACAACGGCTTCGGGCGAATCGACGTTGGCGATGGCGACATCGGACCACCAGGTCAGCTTCATGCGATCTTCCCAGGGGAAATCGAACAGGGTCGCCAGCATCATGTTGGTCAGATCGGTCGAGACGCGCTCGGCCCAGTCGAAGGTCTCGTGGCGCGGCAGCGCGTCCAGCACGTCTGATGTCCGCTTGCGGATCAACGGTTCGAAATTGGCGAGATGGGAAGGCGCCACGATCGGGGCCACCGTGCGCCGATGCGCGGTGTGGCCGGGCGGGTCCATCCGGAGGAAATTCGGAATCTCCTGCCCCTTCGGCTGGTCGGTGATCTGGATGCCGCCGAGCTCGGAACTGGACGAATAATTGGCGTGGTCGAGTTCGACCTCGAAGATGTCATCGTAGCGCGTCACCGACCAATAGGGCCCGAAAGGCGAGGCCTCGCAATAATGCACGGGATCGTCGCGGCGCAGTTGCGCGAACAGCTCGTGCCAGGTGTCGTCCTGATACAGACGGGGGTCGCTGACGTCGATCGAGGTCAGCTTGCGTTGCTGCGCCTGGGCCATCGTTTCCCTCCCCTGTTCGGTCGCCACTTGAAGGGCGATCCGGACCTGACGATAGGGGCAGATGCCGCCCTGAGTAAAGCCGACCGGAACCGGCCGGCGGCAAACCTGCAACCCTGCCACGCGTCGCGGCGGGGTTTGTCCGCCGGGCCGAGACCGGATAGTTTTGCGGGCAACAGCAAGGGGAGTGACGCCAATTCCGGATTTCGACGCCATCATCATCGGCGCGGGCATGTCGGGGCTTTATCAGCTCTATCGCTTGCGCGAACTCGGCCTGCGCGTGCGGGTGATCGAGGCCGGCACCAATGTCGGCGGCACCTGGTACTGGAACCGGTATCCCGGCGCCCGCTTCGATTCGGAGAGCTATTCCTACGGCTACTCGTTTTCCAAAGAGCTCCTGCAGGAATGGGACTGGTCCGAGCATTTTGCCGGCCAGCCGGAAACCCTGCGCTACCTCAACCATGTCGCCGACAAGTTCGACCTGCGCCGCGATATCCAGTTCAGAAGCCGGGTCACCGCGGCGACCTACAACGAAGACACGCGGAGCTGGACCACCACGCTGGAGGACGGCAGCAGTTTCAACTCGCGCTTCCTGATCACCGCGATCGGCCCGCTGTCGACGCCGACGCTGCCGCGCATCGAAGGGCGCGACGATTTCAAGGGGCAGGCCTTTCACACCGCGCAATGGCCGAAGGAGCCGGTCGATTTCGCCGGCAAGCGCGTCGCCGTGATCGGCACCGGCGCCACCGGCATCCAGACCATCCAGACCATCGCCAGCCAGGTCGGGCACCTCACCGTGTTCCAGCGCACGGCGAACTGGAGCGCGCCGCTGCACAACGGCAAGATCGACGCCGAGACGCAAAAGCAGATCAAGGCCGGCTACCCCGAGATGTTCGCCCGCTGCCAGGAAACCTTTGCCTGCTTCCTGCATACGCCGGACCCGCGCGGCGCTTTCGAGGTGACCGACGAGGAGCGCGAGGCATTTTACGAAAAACTCTACGGCGAGCGCGGCTTCGGTATCTGGCAGGGCAATTTCAAGGACATCCTGATCGACCGCAAGGCCAACGCAACGATATCCGATTTCGTGGCGCGGAAAATCCGGGAGCGGGTAAAGGATCCCGTCGTCGCCGAAAAACTGATTCCCAGGGATCACGGCTTCGGCACCCGCCGGCTGCCGCTGGAGACCTTCTATTTCGAGGTCTACAACCAGGATAACGTCGATCTCGTCGATATCAAGGAAACCCCGATCGAGCGGATCACACCTAAGGGCATCAAGACCAGCGCGAAAGAATACGAGTTCGACATCATCATCTACGCCACCGGATTCGACGCCCTCACCGGCAGTTTCGACAGGATCGATTTCCGCGGCGCCGACGGCGCGCGGCTGAAGGAGAAATGGAAGCGCGGACCCGAGACCTATCTCGGCATCATGGTGCACGAATTCCCCAACATGATGATGCTGATGGGGCCGCATACCGCGCTCGGCAATATTCCGCGCAGCATCGAATACAGCGTCGACTGGGTCACCGGGCTGGTGCGGTTTGCAACCGACAACAAGCTGACGCGGCTGGAGGCGACGCCCGCGGGCGTTCAATCCTGGACCGATCACGTCAAGGCGCTCGGCGTCGGGCTGTTGTCCAACGAGGTCAACTCCTGGATGACCGGCATCAATTCCAACGTCGAGGGCAAGCAGACCCGCATCATCGCCCGCTACAGCGGCAGCGCCCCGGCGTATCGCGCAAGGTGCGATGAAGTCGCGGCGAAGGGATATGAGGAGTTGCGGCTGGGGTGATTTCGTTTAGTGCCTGCGCTCCCTCTCCCGCTTGCGGGGGAGGTAAGAGAAGTTACCACGCATCGATACACGGCCGCTTCTTCTCCTTGCGCGGTTCCGGCTTCGGCACCGAGCGCATGCCGGACATGATCCAGTGCCGCGTTTCGGCGGGATCGATGACTTCGTCGATTTCCAGCACCGAGGCAATCGAGGTTGCCTTGCCGTTGGCATAGAGCTCGGCGACCTTGGCCTTGTAGTAGTTCTCGCGCTCGATCGGATCGGCGATCGCTTCCATCTCCTTGCGGAAGCCGAGCCGGACATAGCCTTCCAGGCCCATGCCGCCGAACTCGCCGGTCGGCCACGCCACCGTGAAGAAGGAAGCGTGGAAGCCGCCGCCGATCATGGCTTGCGCGCCGAGGCCGTAACCCTTGCGCAGCACAATGCCAAACAGCGGCACCGTCAGGCTGGCGCCGGTCACGAACATGCGCGCGACATGGCGCACGATCGCGGTCTTTTCCGCTTCGGGGCCGACCATGAAACCCGGCGTATCGCACAGCGACACGATCGGAATGTCGAAGGCATCGCATAGCGCGAGGAAGCGCGCGGCCTTGTCGCCGGCGGGCGCATCGATGGCGCCGCCGAGGTGTTTTGGATTGTTAGCGATCAGACCGAACGGCTTTCCCTCGATGCGGATAAAGGCCGTGATCATGCCGACGCCGAAGTCGCGGCGAATCTCGAGCACCGAGCCCTGATCCGCAAGCAGATCGATCACGGTTCTGATATCATAGACCCGTAGCCGGTTCTCCGGGATCGCCCGCCGCAGCAGCCGCTGGTCCGGCGCCTTCCAGTCCTTCACCGCGCCCTGAAAATACGACAAATACTTTTGCGCGACCGAGGTCGCCTCTTCCTCGTCCTCGACCAGAACGTCGATCACGCCGTTCGGCGACTGGAACGACACCGGCCCGACTTCGGCCGGATGATAGACACCGAGGCCGCCGCCCTCGATCATCGCCGGGCCGCCCATGCCGATCGACGCGTTTTTGGTGGCGATGATGACGTCGCAGCAGCCGAGCATCGCGGCGTTGCCGGCGAAGCAATAGCCGGAGACGACACCGATGACCGGCACCAACCCCGATAATTTGGCGAACTGCACGAACGACGGCCCGTCGAGCCCGGTCATGCCGAGCCGGTCGGTGTCGCCAGGACGGCCGCCGCCGCCTTCGGCATAGAACACCAGCGGCATCTTCCACTGCTCGGCGAGGCCGAGCATGCGGTCGATCTTCTTGTGGTTCATGTGGCCCTGGGTGCCGGCCAGCACGGTGTAGTCGTAGGAGATCACCATGCAGCGCGCGTCCTCAGGCCCGAACTTCTCGGCGTTGACGGTGGCGACGCCGGAGATCAGGCCGTCGGCCGGCGTGTTCATGATGAGATCGTCGACCTTGCGCCGGCGGCGCTGGGCGGCGATGGCGAGCGAGCCGTATTCGACGAACGAACCTGCGTCGACCAGTTGCGCGACGTTCTCGCGCGCGGTGCGCTGGTTGGTCTTGCGGCGGCGCTCGACCGAGGCCGGGCGGTTTTCATCGAGCGTGATGGCGTGGCGCGCGATCAGTTCGGCGAGATCGGGGCGGATGTGATCGAGATCGATAGTCTCCTCCTCGATCACGTCATGGGCATCGATCTCGGCCGGTTCGAGATACAGGATCGCCTCGTCCTGCATCAAAGTGACGCCGACACCCGCGATCACCTTCGTCACCTTGCCGCCATGCGGCGCGGTCACCAGATGCTCCATCTTCATGGATTCGAGCACGGCGATCTGCTGGCCGGGACGCACCAGATCGCCTTCCCGCACCTCGATCGCGACGATGGTGCCTTGCAATGGCGCGGGGATCGGGACGGAACCAGCGGGACCCGCCGTCGATGCTTCGATCGCGGGCGCAACGCTTGCACCGTTGCCATCCGCGCTGCCGGCATCCGCAAGCATCGTCTCCGCCGTGGTCTCCCTGGCGGCGGCGACCAGTTCGGCCGCGTGCGCGTCGATGAAGCCGGTGCTGACATGGTTGGCGACAAAATCCGGATGCGCCAAAATGGCGCCGAGGAACGGGATGTTGGTGGCAACGCCGCCGATGCGGAATTCGCGCAAGGCGCGCGCGGCCTTTTGCACCGCGTCGGGCCATTTGCCGGCGGGTGAATGCACGATGACCTTGGCCAGCAGCGAGTCGTACGCGGCGCTGGTCTTGTAGCCGGAATAGCCGAAGGTATCGACGCGGACACCGGGACCGGAAGGCAGGTCGAACATCGACAGCGTGCCGCCAGTGGGCTTGGTGGCCCCGCTCTCATCCATCACTTCCATGTTGACCCGAAGCTGGATCGCAAAGCCGCGCGGTTTTGGGATATAGGCCTGCGCCAAACCGAGCGAGCCCAGCGTGGCGCCATCAGCGACCGCGAGCTGCGCCTGCACCAGATCGATGCCGAGCACGGCCTCGGTGACGGTGTGCTCGACTTGCAGCCTCGGATTGGCCTCGATGAAGGCGAACGCCTTGTCGTCGCCTTTGGCGTCGTTATCGACCAGGAATTCGAAGGTGCCAAGATTGCGGTAGTTGGCGGCAGCGGCCAGCCCCTTGGCGGCTTCGATGATGCGCGAGCGCAGGCCGTCGCTCAGCGACGGGCTCGGCGCGATCTCGATCAGTTTCTGGTTGCGGCGCTGGATCGTGCATTCACGCTCCCAGAGATGGCTGATCGCGCCATGCGCGTCGCAGATGATCTGGACTTCGATGTGGCGGGCGTTGCGGATCAGGCGCTCGACATAGACGCCGTCGCTGCCGAATGCCGCCTTCGCCTCGGACTGGCAGCGCGCATAGGCCTCTTCGAGCTTGGCGGCGTCATCGACGATGCGCATGCCACGGCCGCCGCCGCCGGCGATGGCCTTGATCATCACGGCGCCGCCCTCGCCCAGCGAGGCGAAGAACGCCTTGACGTCCTCGAGACTGGTCGCGCCGTTGGTGCCCTCGATCACAGGTACGTGGCATCGCTTCGCCAGCGCCTTGGCCTGGCTCTTGTCGCCGAACAGGTCGAGCGCTTCCGGCGACGGGCCGATGAAGACGATTTCCTCCTCGGCGCAGCGCCGCGCCAGCGCGGCGTTCTCGCTGAGGAAGCCGTAGCCGGGATGCAGCGCATAGCATCCGGTCGCCTTCGCCGCCGCGATCACCGCCTCGATGTCGAGATAGGCCCGCGCGCCCCGCCCCGGGATTTCATGGGCCTCATCGGCGCTGCGGACATGCAGCGACAGCGCATCGTCGGCGGGATAGATCGCGACCGTCGCCAGCCCGGTTTCACTTGCGGCCCGCGCGATCCGAATGGCGATCTCGCCGCGGTTGGCGATCAGCAATTTCTCGAAGGACATGAATGCTTCCGTTGGCCTCTAATGACTCTAGCGATCTCTCATGGTCGGATCGAGCACGATGCGCAGGGATTCGCCGAGTGCATTGAATGCCAACGAGACCACCAGAATAGCAAGGCCCGGCGCGTACATTTGCTCGGGCGCGATCTCCATATACTGGTAGGCGCGGGCCAGCATGGCGCCCCAGCTCGGGTTCGGTGGCTGAATACCGAGGCCGAGGAAGCTGAGGCTGGCTTCCGCCAGCAGCGCCGCCGCCAGCAGCAGCGTCACCTGGACGATGACCGGCTGCAGCGCATTCGGCAGCACGTGCTTCCACAGGATGTGCCACGCCGGCGCGCCAAAACACCTGGAGGCATCGACATAGAGCTCCTGGCGCACGATCAGCGTCCGGGCACGAGCGATTCTGGCCAACGCCGGGAACATGACGATGCCGACCGCGATCATGCCATTGGTCAGCCCGATGCCGAGCGCGCCGGTGACCGCGATGGCGAGCACGATGGCCGGGAACGACAGAAACGTGTCGATGATCCGGCTGATGATGTCGTCGGTCCAGCCACCGAAGAAGCCGGCGGCAAGCCCGACCGGCAGGCCGATCGCCACCGCAACCCCGACCGCAAGCAAGCTGGCATAGACCGTGGCTGGTGCGCCGTAGATCAGGCGGCTGAAGATGTCGCGGCCGAGGTCGTCGGTGCCGAGCAGATGCGCCGGACCCGGCGCGGCCAGCATGTTGTTGATGTCCTGCGCGGTCGGCGCATAGGGCGCGATCCAGGGCGCGCCGATGGCGACGATGACCAGCACCAGCAGCACGACAATGGCCAGCGCCGCGCGAAGATCGCCGGCCAACCAGCGCAACAGGCGTTTCAGCCGGCCCGGCTCGGCATGCGGTCTCCGCGTCGCGAGGGTCATGTCCGTCATTGCTCGATCCTCGGATCGACGGCGGCGCAGAGCAAATCGGCGATCAGGTTGACCGTGATGACCACGATCACCATCGCGAACACCACGCCCTGCACGATCGGGAAATCGCGCTGGATCGCGCCGCGCACGATCAGGCTGCCGAGGCCGGGTATGGCAAACACCGCCTCGATCACCACGGTCGCGGCCAGCATGCGGTTGACCAGCAGACTGATGATGGTGAACAGGTTGACGCTGACATTCTTCAGCCCGTGCTGCCAGAGGATGCGCGACATCGACAGCCCCTTAGCATGCAGTGTCCGCACATATTGCGACGACAGCACTTCCAGCAGCGATCCGCGCAACTGCCGGGCTACCTCGGCCATGCCGTAAGCCGCAATGGCAATGCCGGGCAGCAGCGCATGGCGGATGGCATCGATCGGCGACACACTGAAAGATTTGGCGCCGGTCGCCGGCAACCAGTTCAGCTTCAGCGAAATCTCGGCGACCAGGATCATCGCCAGCCAGAAGCCGGGGATGGCCACGCCGAGCGAGGCGATCATGCTGACCGTCTTGTCGACCCAGCCATTGGGCTTGATCGCGGCAACCACCCCCATCGGGATGCCCGTCAGCAGCGCCAGCACCAGCGCGATCGCCACGATCAGCAGCGTGTTGGGAAAGGCACGGCCGATCGAGGTCGCCACCTTCTCGCCGGTCAACAGCGATTGCGAGAGGTCGCCCTGCACGACATGGCCGAGCCAGGCGCCGTACTGCACCAGGAACGGCCGGTCGAGGCCGTAGAGCGTCCGGATCTCGGCGATGCGGCTATCGGTGGCGTTGTCGCCGGCCAGCGTCACCGCGATGTCGCCGGGCACCAGCTTGAGCAGCGCGAACACCATGAAAGTCGCGAGCAGGATCACCGGCAACGCCTGCAACAGGCGGCCGCCGATCACCCGTGCCGGACTTCGTCGCGCCATTCAGCTCTCCAGCCAGACATCGTCGTATTTCGGCTTGCCCAGAAGATTGGGCCTGTAGCCTTGCACCTTCTTGTTCATCGCCACCAGCTCGAACTGGAACGCCAGCGGCAGCACGAAGGCGTTTTCCATCACCAGCCGCTGCACGGTCGCGAACGCCTTGGCACGCGTCTCGATGTCTTCCGACGCTCGCGATTCCTTGATCGCGGCTTCCAGCTCCGGCGGCACCGGCGCCCGGCCGCCGTTGTAATAGGCGTCCTTGGTGAACATCAGCGAATAAGTGAGGCTCGGATCGGGCCGCCCGGTCCAGGCCGCGAGCAGGCCCGAATTGCGCTTCTCGGGGCCGAAGAACGAGGCGGAGGCCTCCGCGATCGGCGCGTTGACGAACTTCACGTTCATCCCCGCCTTGCGGAACATCTCGATCAGGATTTCCTGGCGCTGCACCGAATCCTGATCGTTGTAACCGCCGATCTCGATCACGGTGCCTTCCTTGAAACCGGCCTCAGCAAGCAGCTTCTTGGCCTTGTCGGGGTCATACGGATAGAGCGCCGCCACCGACTTGTCGTAGGCCCAATGCGCCTTCGGCAGGTTCATGTAGGCCGGCTCGGCGAGACCTGCGAGGGCTGCCTTGACGAAGGCTTCGCGATCGACGGCGAAATTGAAGGCTTGTCGCACCTTGATGTTGTCGAACGGCGGTTTCGCCCAGTTGAGAAAAATCTGGAACACGTAGAGCGTCGGTCCGTTGAAGACCTTGACGGAGGGAACGCGATCCATGATCGCCTTCTGGCGCGGCGGCAACTGGTAGATCAGATCGTTCTGGCCGGCGGTGACCGAGCGCGCGCCGGTGGTCAGTTCCGGAATGATCGAGAACTCGATGCCATCGGGGTATGGCCGGTTCGGCTTCCAGTATTTTTCGTTGCGCTTGATCACGATCTTTTCGCCGTCGGCCCAGCTCACGAACGAATAAGCCCCGGCGCCGACCGGCGTGCGGTTGAGGTTGCCGGCGGAAGCCGCCTTCAACGCCGTCGGCGACACCATCATGCCGGCGCGGTCGGAGAGAATGCCGGGCAGCGCCGCGTCCGGCGTGCTCAGTTTCAGCGTCACCTGCATCGGACCGGTCACTTCGACCGAAGCCATCGAGCCGAGGTCGGCCTTGATGTTGGATTTCGGATCGCTCTTGTTGCGCTCGAGGTTGAACTTGACCGCCTCGGCATCGAGCGGCGTGCCGTCGTGAAACGTGATGCCGGCGCGAATGTTGAGCACCAGCGTATTCGGATCGGTGAACTTCCAGCTTTCAGCCAGCCCCGGCTTTGGCTTGAGAGTTTCAAAATCCCATTCGGTCAGCGTGTCGTACATCGTGAACAGGAAGGCGTGGTCCGAGCCGGCGCCGCCGGTGGCGGGATCGAGGCTCGAAGGATTGGCCGGCGCGGAGATCCGCAAGGTGCCGCCCTTCTTCGGCGTGCCCTGGGCAAAAGCATTGCCGCTGAGGGCTGATCCTGCGAGCGCGCCAGTCATCAGCGCCATCAGCTCGCGTCGGGTGGTATGGGTCATGGCAAGTCCTCCGGCAGTTTCTTGGGTTAGTTCGGCGAAAAGTTCGGGCGGCCCGCGAAGTGGCAGGCGACCCAGTGATCGGGCATCAATTCGCGCCAGTCCGGCGTCTTCTCGGCGCAAAGATTTTGCGCGTACTGGCAGCGGGTGCGGAAGCGGCAGCCCGACGGCGGATCAATCGGGCTAGGGATTTCCCCCTGCAACATGATCCTTTTGTCGCCGCGCATGCCCGACGGCAATGGTCGCGGCTCGGCCGACAACAACGCCTGCGTATAGGGATGCAGCGGCTTTTCCGAAACCTGTTCGGTCGGACCGAGCTCGACGAAGCGGCCGAGATACATCACCGCGATCCGCTCGCTGATATGGGACACCACCGCGAGATCGTGGGTGATGAAAACATACGTCAGCCCGAGGTCGCGCTGCAGTTCGGCAAACAAATTGAGCACGTCGCCGCGGATCGACATGTCCAGCGCCGCCACCACCTCGTCGCAGACGATCAGCTTCGGCCGCAAGGTCAGCGCACGCGCGATCACGACGCGCTGCTTCTGGCCACCGGACAGTTGATGCGGATAGCGGTCGCCGGCATCCTGCGGCAGGCCGACCCGATCCAGCGCCTCGCGCGCCTGCGTCAGCCGTTCAGCTTTCGAACCCGCCCGCGCCAATTCCAACGGTTCCAGCACTGACGAAAGGATCGTCATGCGCGGATTGAGCGCCGCATTGGGATCCTGGAAGATGATCTGGTAGTCGCGACGGTGGCTCTGGAACTGCTTGCGTGGCATCGCCAGCGGATCGACGCCGTTGTGCAGGATGGCGCCGGCGCTGGGCTTCAGCAAAAACACCAGCGCGCGGCCGATCGTGGTCTTGCCCGATCCGGATTCACCGATGATGCCAAAGGTCTCGCCGCGGCGTACGTCGAAGTTGACACCGTCGACCGCTTTCACGGTGGCGCGGCGGTCGCTGGTCTGGAACTGGACCTGGAGATCGCGCACCGAAACAATAGCGTCCTGGCTGATATCGGTTACCGTCGCGCTCATGGGCGGGCGACCATCGCGGCGATCGGCGCTGTGGCTGCGTGTTGCAACGCGCCGGGCAGATCGAGTTCACCAAAACGCCAGCAGCGGACTTTGCGGCCACCTCCGGCATCGCGCAATTCCTGCTCTTTCTCGCAGCCCGCGACGGCATGCGGACAGCGCGCCCTGAAGCGGCAGCCGTTCGGCATGTCGGCAATCGAGGGCACACGGCCCGGGATCGACGGCAGCTTGCCGTGGCGCGGGCTCAGATGCGGCAGCGAACGAAGAAGTCCGGACGTGTAGGGATGCAGCGGCCGCACCAGCGCGGCATCGACGCCGGCGTCCTCGATCACCTCGCCCGCATACATCGTGATCATGCGGGTACAGGTTTCGGCGACCACGCCGAGGTCATGCGTGATCAGCATCAGCGCGGTGCCAGAGGTTTCGCTGAGGTCGCGCAGCAATTCCAGAATCTGCGCCTGCACGGTGACGTCAAGCGCCGTGGTCGGCTCATCCGCGATCAAAAGCTGTGGCCCGCAGATCAGCGAAGCCGCGATCATCACCCGCTGGCGCATGCCGCCGGACAGTTGATGCGGATAATCGTCGATGCGCCGCTCCGGTGAGGCGATGCCGACGCGACGAAGCATATCGAGGGTTTTCGCCCTCGCCTCCTCCTTGCCGATGCCGGTATGGACGCGCAGGGTTTCGGCGATCTGGTGGCCGACCGTGAACACCGGATCGAGCGCGCTCATCGGCTCCTGAAAGATCATGGCGATGCGACGGCCACGGATGCCCCGCATCGCCCGCGCACTGCAGGTGGCGAGATCGACGCCGTCGAACAGGATCGAGCCGTCGAGGCCGGAAAGATTGTTCGGCAGCAGCCGCAGGATCGAAAGGCCGGTGATGGTCTTGCCGCAGCCGCTTTCGCCGACGACGCCGACCCGCTCGCCCGGCGCGATGTCGAAATCGATTTTGCGCGTCGCCTGCCAGACGCCTTGCGAGGTCTTGAAGCGGATGCCGAGGCCGCGCACCGACATCAGCGCCTGCGGGGCGCCGCCCGCGACCGCTTCCGTCTTGCGCTGTGCCGCCTCCGCTGCCATCAGCCCGCCGCCCGTTTCTTCTCTTTCACGAGCTGCTCGTCCATCAGCATCTCGGTGCCGATGATGCCGTCGCGCGTGAGCTGCTCGATCTCGACATCCGACAGCCCGAGCAAGCC
>JAIEPP010000039.1 GCA_019748335.1 Xanthobacteraceae bacterium | reverse complement strand
TCCTTCAGCGACGCCCGCGCCGGCCGCATCGGCTACCCCCGCGCCTTCGGCGACGCCGGCCCCGGTGGCGAGCCCGTCGGTGGCGCCGTCACCGCCGCCTGCGACCGCACAGACGCCCGCCGCGCCGCCCGTGGCCGTTCAGACCGCCGACCCCTTCGGCGAGGCGTTCGCGCTGGAGCCCAAGAAGGTGGTGGTCATGAAGGGCACCGCCAACTGGGATTCCGCCTTCGACACCCTGATCGATTCGTTCAAGGCGCTGACCGCGCTGCTCGACAAGCAGGGCATCAAGGCCGTGGGCAATTCGATGATCGTCTACACCTCGACCGACGATACCGGCTTCACCTTCCTCGCCGAAATTCCGGTCGAACAGGATCCGAAGAACCTGACCAAGGACATGAGCATCGGCAAATCGCCCGAGGGCAAGGCGCTGAAATTCGTCCACCGCGGTTCCTACGACAACATGGACAACACCTATGAGGCGATCACCAATCACCTCGACGACAAGAAGCTGGAAGCCAAGGACACTTTCATCGAGGAATACATCACCGATCCCCTGAAGACGGCGGAGGACAAGCTTGTCATCAACGTCTATGTGCCGCTGAAGTGAGACGCATGAAGCATTCTTTCGCACTGCTCGTTGCCACCGCCACATTGCTCACCGCGCCGGCACTGGCCCAGACCGCGCCGCCGCCCGCCGTCTCCGTTACCGGCGAAGCCACCGTGTCGGTGCCGCCAGACCAGGCACAGATCGACGGCGGCGTGACCTCCGACGCCAAGACCGCGCGCGAGGCCTCGGACGCCAACAACGCGGCGATGGGCAAGGTGCTGCTGGCGCTGAAGGGCGCCGGAATTGACGAGAAGGATTACCAGACCTCGCGGCTGTCGTTGCAGCCGCAATATGCGCCGAACCGTTCCGGCCCGTCGCCGGTCGTCGGCTATCGCGCCAGCAACCGCGTCACGGTGCGGCTGCGCGACGTTGCCAAGGTCGCCAATATCATCGACGTGCTGGTCGGCGCCGGCGCCAACGAACTCGGCGGCATCAACTTCATGGTGTCGCAGGCCTCAAAGCTGCTCGACGAGGCCCGCGAAAAGGCCGTCGCGGATGCCCGCCGCAAGGCGGAGATCTATGCCAAGGCCGCTGGCGTCACGCTCGGCGAGCCACTCAGTATTTCCGAGGAAGGCGGCGCCGCGCCGGTATTCCGCGGCAAGATGGTCGGCGGCATGGCCGCTTCCGCCGCGCCTATCGCGCAGGGCGAAGAAACGCTGTCGGTGACGGTGAATGTATCGTGGGCGATCAAGCCGAAGGAATAGTCGTTGTCCGCGTAAGCCCCATCAACGTCATTGCGAGGAGCGCAAGCGACGAAGCAATCCTGACTTGCTTTGTTGCGCGATGGATTGCTTCGCTTCGCTCGCAATGACGTTGATGGGTCCTTGCTCAAGGCCGGGACGACAGAGATCCATCACCGCTCGTGCAGTATATCCTGCTGATAGCGCATGAGCGGCGACAGCAGATAGCTCAGGATCGTGCGCGAGCCGGTCTTGATTTCGACCGTCACCGCCATGCCCGGCGACAGATCGACCAGCCGGTCGTCGATCTGCATTTTGGTACGATCGAGCGAGACCCGCGCGCTGTAGTTCAACTCCTGGCCCTTCGGCTCGCTGGAGTCGTTTTGCGAACCCGGCCTGCGGTCGCCCGAGCGGTCCTGCGGCTGGTCGCGGATGATGGCATCCTGCGAAACGCTCAAGACCTCACCGCGCAGCAGGCCATAGCGGGTGAAATTGAAAGTATCGACCTTGATCTCGGCGTCCTGTCCGGGATGAACGAAGCCGATGTCGCGGTTGGATACCATCGCCTCGATTTCCAGCCGGCTGTCGCTCGGCACGATCACCAGCAGAGCCTGCGCCGGCGTGACGACGCCGCCGACGGTATGGATCGCAAGCTGCTGCACCACGCCGTCGACCGGTGAGGCCAGCACCTGAAGCCTGGTTTTCTGCTCGGCCTTGATCAGATCCTGCGCCAGCCCGCCGGCCTTTTGCTCCGCCTTGGCGAGTTCGTCCGACAGCGTATGCCTGAATTCGGCGAGCGCCTGCCCGCGGGTCTCGCGAATCGCGGCCGCCGCGGCCGCCGCTTCCTGCAGGTGGCTTTTCTGAACGTTGAGTTCCTCCTGCTGCTCGACCAGCAACTGCAGGGTCTCGAAATAGGTGATTTTCGAGCTCAATTCCCTTTCCATCAACGTCCTGCGGATATCGACGCGTTGCTGGACCACCGGAATCATCGCTTCGAGCTTGTGGATGGTAGCCGCGATCGTGGCCTGCTCGGCCTCCTTCTGCGCCTGTTGACGGGCCAGTGCCGCGATCTTGGCGCGGTGTTCGGTCACCTGATTGAGCAGCAGCTGACGCTGGGCATTGACCAGGACCGGATCCGCGCCGGCGGGCGGAATGAAATCGGCCTCGCGGTCGTCCACGGCCGCGAGCGCCGCGCGCAGCCGCGCGATATTGAGCCGCTCGGCGGTGAGGTCGTTCTGCGAATGGTCGCGTTCGGCCGCGTTGACGGTCGGATCGAGCTCGATCAGCACGTCGCCGGCCTTGACGGCCTGTCCGTCCTGCACCCGGATCGAACGCACCACGCCGGTCTCGAACGGCTGGATTACCTTGGTGCGGCCGCTCGGCATGATCTTGCCGGTCGCCGACGCCACGATGTCGATGCTCCCGAACCAGGACCAGATCAATGCCACGCAGAACAGCAGGATGATATTGATCGCCAGTAGGCGGCCGATCGGCGACGGCGGCGTCTCCATGATCTCCAGCGCCGCCGGCAGGAAGGCGACTTCGTCGCCGTGCCGCTCCGGCTTGCGCTTGAACGGAACGACGACGGGCGTCGGCTTGACGGGCTGAGCGCGGCTAGCCGACTTCATGGAGACCTCCCTGCATCCGGTGCAGCGTCGCGTAACGGCCGCCGGTCTTGATCAGGGCATCATGGGTGCCGTCCTCGACCAGCCGGCCACGTTCCAGCGTGACGATGCGATCGGCCGACCGCACCGTCGACAGCCGATGCGCGATGATCAGAACCGTGCGTCCTTTGGCGATCTCTTTCATGTTCTGCTGAATGATGCGCTCGCTCTCATAGTCGAGCGCGCTGGTCGCCTCGTCGAAGATCAGGATTTTGGGGTCGGCGATCAGTGCGCGCGCGATGGCGATCCGCTGGCGCTGGCCGCCGGACAGCGTCGAGCCGCGCTCGCCGACCACGGTGTCGTAGCCCTCGGGCAGTTCGAGGATGAATTCATGCGCGCCCGCCAATGTCGCCGCCGCGACGATGCGCTCCATCGGCATCGCCGGATCGCTGAGCGCGATGTTCTCGCGCACCGAACGGTTGAACAGCACGTTTTCCTGCAGCACGACGCCGATCTGGCGACGCAGCCCGGCTGGATCGGCCATCGCGATATCGGTGCCGTCGATCAGCACCCGCCCGCTTTCCGGCACGTAGAGCCGCTGCACCAGCTTGGCGAACGTGCTCTTGCCCGAGCCGGAGGGCCCGACGATGCCGACCATTTGTCCGGCCGGCACCTCGAAGGAGATGTCGTGCAGGATTTCCTGGCCATCGACCCTGTACCTGAATGTCACGTGGTCGAAGGTGATGTTGCCGCGGAGCGCGGGCAACTGGCTGCGGCCCACCGAATAGGTCGGCTCGGCGGTCGTGTTCAGGATGTCGCCGAGCCGCTGCACCGAAAGCCGCGCCTGGTGAAAATCCTGCCAGATCTGCGCAAGGCGCAATACCGGGGCGCTGACCCGGCTGGCCAGGATATTGAAGGCGACGAGTTCGCCGACCGACAGGCTGCCGTCGATCACCTGCCGGGCGCCGAAATACAGGATGGCGGCGGTCACGACCTTGCTGACGAACTGCACGATCTGGCTGGCGGTATTGCCTAGGCTGAGGACCCGAAAACTCGCCGCGACATAGCCGGCGAGTTGTTCCTCCCAGCGCCGCTGCATCTGCGGCTCGACCGCCATCGCCTTCAGCGTCTCGATCCCGGTGACGCTCTCGACCAGGAACGCCTGGTTCTCGGCGCCGCGCCGAAATTTTTCGTCGAGCCGCCGCCGGAACAACGGCGTCACGCCGGCCGAGATCGCGATGTAGAACGGGAACGAGCCGACCACGATCCAGGTCAGCAACGGCGAATAGACGAACATGACGGCGAGAAACACTGACGTGAACAACAGGTCGATCGCCAGCGTCAGCGCCGAACTGGTGAGGAAGTTGCGGATGTTCTCGAGTTCGCGCACTCGCGCCACGGAGTCGCCGACCCGCCGCGCCTGGAAGTAGGCCATCGGCAATGCCAGCAGATGATGGAACAGCCGCGCCCCGAGTTCGACGTCGATGCGGTTGGTGGTGTGCGAAAACAGGTAGGTTCGCAAAATGCCCAGCACGGTCTCGAACATCGAGATCGCCAGCAGGCCGATCACCAGCACGTCGAGGGTGCTGAGCGAACGATGCACCAGCACCTTGTCGATCACCACCTGGAAGAACAGCGGCGAGACCAGCGCGAAAATCTGCAGGAAGAACGACGCGACCAGCACCTCGCCGAGCAGGCGCCGGTACTTGTGGATCGCGCCGAGAAACCAGCCGATGTCGAAGCGGCGCGTCATGTCGGACAATCCGGCGCGCCGCGTCATCAGGATCAACCCGCCGTCCCAGATCGCGAGCAGTTCGGCCTCGGTCATGAAAGCGGGGCGAGCCTCCCCGGACAACTGAACCAGCACGCGGTCTTCACTGGCCTTGCCGATCACCATGAAGCCGCCGTCGCGCAGGCTCGCGATTGCCGGCAACGGTGTCCGCGCCAACCGCGACCAGCCGGTGCGGCAGGATCGCGCCTTTAGTCCCAGATCCTTGGCGCACCGGAGAATCTCCGATGCGCCGACCTTGTCCGTTCCCAGCCGATGCCTGATCTGTTCGCGATCGGCCGCGACACCCTGGAAGTGCAGCAACGTGACGAGGGCTTCGAGTCCAGAGTCGACTGGCCTCGTGCTGCCGGTGTCAGCGCTCATCTGCAATCTCCAGGGCAATCTGCATGGCTTTGCCGCATCACGCGTGCTGCGACATCGCCAACACCGGCTGCTGACCCGCTTGCGGGTCGGCGATCGGCGTCACACCAAGGCCCTGGCCTGCCGGGGCAAAGCTCGATGCCATAAACTGGCCGAGCAGCGCGGCCCCCGACGCAGACGCAGCGAAACCCTGGATGACGACATTGTCGCCTGGACCGCCGTCGAGCACGTCCTGCCCGCCGCCCCCGAGCAGAACGTCATCGCCATTGCCGCCGAGCAGGGTGTCGTTGCCGAGCCCGCCGATCAGGATGTCATCGCCATCGCCGCCATTGGCGGTGATCTGGATCCCCGCCGGAAGTCCCGATGCGGTAATGACGTCGTCGCCGCCAAGGCCGTTGATCACGATGCGATCGTTGGCGCCTTCGAACCCCTTGATGATCACGTCCTCGCCGAGGCCCGACACGGTGATCACGCCATTGCTTTCGCTGATGGTGATGACGTCGTCGCCGTTGGTCGCATTGAGGATGATCGTATCCGCCGCACCGTCGCCGACGCCGCTGCCCGGCGTCGCGCTGAGATCGATGGCAACCTGCTTGATGTCGGTCCCGGTCAGATCGTTGACCGTGATGACGTCGTTGCCTCCCAGTGCCGTCACATTGATGTTCTCGACGTCGTTGAGATCCATCGTGATGTTGGCAACGTCGCGGGTGAACCGCACCCGGCCGCCATTGGCCGAGATGTCGAAGCGCTCGCTGATGTTGGCCCCGTTGAACTGCAACGTGTCGGTACCGGACTGGCCCTCGACCGTATCGCTGCCGTCGCCGGGATTCCAGACGAAGGTGTCGTTGCCGCCGCCGAGCAGCGCGACGTCGTTGCCTCGACCGCCGTTGACGAGATCGTCGCCGCCGCTGCCGGTGATCAAGTCGTTGCCGTCACCACCATTGAGCGTGAGCTGAACCTGCCCGGCCTTGATCGCCGAGGCATTGATCACGTCATCGCCGCCGAGGCCGTTGACGACGAGCGAGTCGCCGGCTTCGGCATTCGAGATCAACACCTGCGCCGCCAGACCCTTGACCACCACCGATCCGCCGCTGTTGACGACGCTGATCTGGTCGCCGGCGTTCGTGCCGTTGGCGATCACGGTGTCGGCCTGACCGTCGCCGCCGGGAGCGCCCGCCGTCGCGCCGAGGTCGATCGCGACCTGGGTGACGCCGGTACCCGAGAGATCGTTGACGGTGATGGTGTCGGCTCCGCCGGCAGCACTGAGCTGGATATGCTCGACGCTGTTGAGGTCCATCGTGATGGCGCCGACGTCCCGGGACAGCCGTACCCGGCCGCCATTGGCCGAGACATCCATGCGCTCGGCGACATTGGAGCCGTTGAACACCAGCGTATCGGTGCCGGAACCGCCTTCGACCGTGTCGCTGCCATCGCCCGGATTCCAGACGAAGGTATCGGTGCCGTCACCGAGGTTCGCGAAATCGTTGCCCGTGCCGCCGGTCACCGTGTCGTTGCCGGTGCCGCCGATCAGGGTGTCCGCGCCGCGGCTGCCCTTGATGATGTCGTTGCCGGCACCGCCATCGAGCGTGAGGTTGATCCAGTTGGCGTTGAGGAACGAAGCATCCAGGGTGTCGTTGCCGCCGAGGCCGTTGACGACCAGGGTATCGAGGCTGCCGTCGGCGCCGACGATGGTCATGTCCGCGGCCAGTCCGTTGATGAACACCGTGGCGTTGGCGCTGTTGACGAGGCTGACCACGTCGCCGCCGCCGGTGCCGTTGACGGTCACCACATCTGCCACACCGTCGCCGGTGCCGCCGGGCGTCGCGCCGAGGTCGATATTGACCTGCGTAATGCCGGTACCGGTCAGGTCGCCGACCGTGACGTTGTCGGCACCGCCGAGCGTCACGAGATTGACCTGCTCCATGCCGTTGAGATCCATCGTGATGTTGGCGACGTCGCGGGTCAGCCGCGCGCGGCTTCCATTGGCGGAAAGGTTCAATTTCTCGCCGACGTTGGAGCCGTTGAACTGCAGCGTGTCGGTGCCGGCCTGGCCTTCGACCGTGTCGCTGCCATCGCCCGGGTTCCAGACGAAGGTATCGTTGCCGGTGCCGAGCAGCGCGGTGTCGTTGCCGCGGCCACCGTTGATGGTGTCGTTGCCGTCGCCGCCGATCAGCGTGTCGGCGCCGTCGCCGCCGGTGATGGTGTCGTTGCCCGTGCCGCCATCGATGGTGAGCTTGATCAGGCTGCCAAGACCATTGCCTGCCGTGATGACGTCGTCGCCACCGTTGGCGTTGATCACGAGATTCTCGGTGGTGCCGATATCAAGAGAGAAAGGAGCCGGGGTGATACGATCGAAGCGCACCCGCGTGCCGTTGGCTGTGATCGTGAAATTTTCGGCGCCATTGCCGCCATTGACCTCGGCGGTATCGTTGCCGTCGCCGCCTTCCATCAGATCGGTGCCCTCGCCGGGTTTCCAGACCATCCGGTCGTTGCCGGCCTCGCCGAACATCTGGTCGTCGCCGGTGCCGCCAATGAGAGTATCGTTGCCCGCACCACCGAACAGCAGGTCGTTGCCGCCCTTGCCGAGCAGGGTGTCATTGCCCGCCTGGCCGAACAGCATGTCATTGCCCGAACCGCCGGTGATGGTGTCGTTGCCGTCGCCGCCGAACATCAGGGCCGCAGGCATCGCGCCGTTGGATTCGTCGATCGTGAGGATATCGTCGCCGCTGAGGCCGAAAAGCTGGATCTTGGCGGTGTTGGCGACCGTCGGCTTGCCGCCCAGAATCGAGACAGCGCCGCCGTTTACCAAAATATTCCCGGCCGCATCGCGGCTGGCGACGATGCTATTCTTGTTCGCATCGCCGAATATCGACAATAGACCCGCACTCCGAATAAAAGACGCCGTGATAGCCATGCTTGAAAACCCTTGTTGAGATGTGGCCCCTCAGCCTGACGCTTAGCCGCGGTTCACACGGCAGTCCTCAAGCCGCGCTTCAGACGGGCTTGAATTGTCCTGTAGATTTTCTGACTGACTTCACGGATGTGTTATGCTTCACAGACCGGTGATGATCCGCCGTGTAGGACCGCCCCGTGCAATTTCTCTTTGCCGATTACATCCTCGATACCGACCGCCGCGAGCTGCGTTGCGGCGCGGATTCGATTGCGGTCGAGCCGCAGGTGCTCGATCTCCTCATCTATTTGGTTGAGAACAACGACCGGGTTGTCAGCAAGGACGACCTCATTGCCTCAATCTGGGACGGCCGTATCGTATCGGATACGACGCTGACCAGCCGTATCTACGCCGCGCGAAGGGCGGTCGGCGACAGCGGACGGAATCAGAAACTGATCCGCACCATCGCCCGCAAGGGCCTGCGTTTCGTCGCCGAGGTAACCAGGCGGGCGGACGGCGAGCCGGCGCACGCGGCCGATCCGCCGCCCGATGACGCCGACAAGGCGATGCCGCAGGCGCCGGCGCTTCCCGACCGGCCCTCCATTGCCGTGCTTCCCTTCAGCAACATGAGCGGCGATCAGGAGCAGGAGTATTTTTCCGACGGAATCAGCGAAGACATCATCATGGCGCTGTCCAAGCTGCGCTGGTTCTTCGTCATCGCGCGCAATTCGTCCTTTCTCTACAAGGGCAAGGCGGTCCACATGAAGCAGATCGGCAAGGATCTCGGCGTCGGCTATGTCGTCGAAGGCAGCGTGCGCAGGAGCGGCGGGCGCGTGCGCATCACCGCGCAGCTCAACGACGTCGTCAACGGCAGCCACATCTGGGCGGAACGCTACGATCGCGACTTCGCCGATCTGTTCGCCGTGCAGGACGAAATCACCGAGGCCATCGTCGCCGCGATCGAACCGCAGCTCTACGCGGCGGAGAATTTTCGCGCCCGACGCAAGCCGCCCGGCAACCTCGATGCCTGGGACCTGGTGATGCGCGCGCTGTCGCATTACTGGCGGGTGACGCGGCAGGACCACGCCATCGCGCAAGATCTGCTGGAAAAGGCAATCGCCATCGACCCCCACTACGGCCAGGCGCTCGCCGTGCTCAGCGCCAGCTATACGTTCGCGGCCCATATGGGCTGGGTCGAGTTGGAAACCGTGGCGCCTGCGGCCGAACGCGCCGCGCTGGCGGCGGTCCGCGCCGACAGCGAGGATCCCTGGGCGCACCATGCGCTTGGCGCGGTCTATCTGATCACGCGGCGTTTCGAGGATTCGCTGGCCGAATTCGAACTGGCGCTTCGCCTCAATCCGAATTTCTCGCAGGCGCAGAATTATTACGGCACGGCATTGGGCTTTTGCGGCCGTTGGCAGGAGGGCGTCGAGGCCGCGATGCGTGCGATCCGGCTAAGCCCGCGCGATCCCTCGCTGGCGCTCTGCTACGGCTCAGCCTGCCTCGCGCAATATATCGGACGCAATTATGAGGAAGCGATCCGGCTGGCGCGCATCGCCATTCGGCTGCGCAGCGATTACGCCGGCGCCCATCGCGTGATGACCGCCGCCACCGGGATGACGGGACCCGCAGAGACGGCAGCCGCAGCCCTGCGGGAGCTTCGCCGCGCCCAGCCGAATATTTCGCTGGCCTGGGTCACCGATCACGTGCCGATCCAGCACGATTCCGACCGCGAGCATTATCTGGAAGGTTTTCGGCGCGCGGGCTTGAACTAAAGCGTTTTCAAGCGAAGTGGGCACCGGTTCGCGTGAAGAAAACGCGTCAAAAATAGAGATCAAATCTCGAACACCTGCCCCGGCTTCAGCGCCGCAAACCGCTCACGCGGAATCTTCGCTTCATCCAGCGCTGCGCCGAGCGCGATCACCGGCGCGTCGATCGCCTCATCCGTCAATTGAAACGTGCCGTGATGATGCGCCAGCGCTTGTTGCGCGCCGCAATCGGCCAGCGCCTTCACGGCATCGTGCGGATCCATGTGCTGATCCTTCATGAACCAGCGCGGCTCATAGGCGCCGATCGGGAGGATCGCCAGCCGCAGCGGGCCGTGCGCCTCGCCGACGCGGCGAAAATGCTTGCCATCGCCGTAGCCGGAATCGCAGACGATGTAGAGTTTGCCGGCCGGCGTCTCCAATACAAAACTCGCCCACAGCGCCTTGTTGCGGTCGAACATGCCACGCGCCGACCAGTGTCGCGTCGGCACCAATGTTACGGCAAGCCCGTTGCCGAGCTCGACGCGATCCTGCCAGTCGAACGCCTCGGCTTTGATGGCGCTGTCGGCAGCACGCATGGTGACGTCATTGCCGAGCGGTGTGATCACCCGCGGCGAAAATTTTGCCGACAATTTCGACAGCGTCGCGAGGTCGAGATGGTCGTAATGGCCGTGCGACACCAGCACGATGTCGATGTCAGGCAACACATCGAAGGCGATGCCGGGATCGTTGTGCCGCTTCGGCCCGGCGAAGGAGACCGGCGAGGCTCGCATCGACCACACGGGATCGACGAGGATGTTGAGACCGGCGGCCTGAATCAGCCAGCTCACATGGCCGACATACGACAACCGCACCTTGGCTCCCTCGACCTGCGCCGGCGGCGTATCGGCGTGGGGGCTCGGCACCCAGTCCGGCCAACTCGCACGCTTCCGGCCGGACCCGAACTGCCAGCGCAACACCTCGCCGAGCGATCTCGGCGGCACGCCGTCCGGATCAAAGAAGGTCAGCCCATCGAAATGATCGGAGACAGGGCCGTCATAGGTTTTCATGCGGGACATCCAGATTGACGGCACACCGACGACCGCCGCGGCGCCAGCGAGCACTCCAAAAACACGACGGCGGGTGATGGGCACGGGGTGGGATCACGACAGGAGGGAGAGAGGAGGCATCGTCGGATATATGGCGTGCACCGACCGAACAGGAACCCTGCGGCAACCAAAGCGTGATGGGGGTGGAAGGCCAAAAACAAAATCGCGAAAACAACCCCATGCAAAGTAGAATGGCGCGCCTGCTGAAGGCGTCCGGTTCACGCCGCCGAAATTTTCGCCTATTCCGAAAACTCAAGCTATTACAATGCCTTGATAGAGGTATAATGGTAATCTGTCGCAACTTTCCTTGACTTTGCCGCTTTCCGGGGGTTTAACCCGCCGACTTCTCGAAAAGACGTTCTTTTCGACCCGCCGCCCGGCCCTTGAGACCGGAGGCCAACGCCCGACAGCGCGATGCGCCCTCGGGCGCGGAAGTGTTTGGATGACCCTCATCCTGAGGAGCCGCGCAGCGGCGTCTCGAAGGATGAGGCCACGGGACCCGGCCCACCCTTCGAGACGCAGGCTTCGCCTGCTCCTCAGGGTGAGGAGCGAAACAGGATAACGGCATTGTTCGACAATCTGTCGGAAAAGCTTGGTGGGATACTCGATCGGCTGACGGGCCGCGGTTCACTGTCGGAAGCCGACGTCGACGCCGCGATGCGCGAGGTACGCCGCGCGTTGCTCGAGGCCGACGTCTCGCTCGAGGTGGTCAGGAGCTTTATCGACCGCGTCCGCGAGCAGGCGGTCGGCGCGACCGTGGTCAAGTCGG
>JAIEPP010000241.1 GCA_019748335.1 Xanthobacteraceae bacterium | reverse complement strand
ACGACGCCGTCAACGTGGCGACCCCGCAAGGCGGCTGGGACTCGGCCCCGGCGCAGGCCGCGACGACAAAGCCCGCTGCCAAGCCGGTCGCCACCAAGCGCACCGCGGCAGCCACACCGCGATAGAGCCACCGGCGCTGCCGCTGGCATTGCCGCTACATCCTCGGCCATAACGCGCAGCCGCGAGCTCCTCAGCACGCCGCGCTTGCCGTCCCAACCAAAATATCGAAAACAACCCCATGCAAAGTAGCCAGACGATCGATCCTTGAGCAATCTTGCGAAAACTTTTTGACACGTCGGGCAAATCAGCCGCACAATGGTAGTGTCGCGCAATTTGTAGGACGCCTTTAGTGGCCTACAATGGACCTTGGTTCCCTCTAGAAGACATTCCGAGTGGATCGATTGTCTGCAGACGATAATCAGGACGAGGCGCGTCGTTTCCGCAAGTCCCCGACCGGGCCTTCGGTCGCGGCGCCGCGCATGCCGGCCACACCGCTTGCCTCAGCCCCGGTCAAGGCGCCGCGCTTTCGGCCGAGCTACTGGTCGATCGCCGTCTTCGTCCTGCTCGCTTCCGGCATCGGCATTCGTGCCTGGCGCGACCTGTCGCGGCCCGACGCCTGGGACTATTGGAAGGACCAGTATATCGCGCCGAGCATGACGGCCTCACTGATCGGCAAAGTCGAGCTTGGCGGCACCGGTCCTACCCGGCGCGCGCTGCAAGTCAGCGGAACGATCGGCCCCGCCGCCGCGACGCTGCTCCGCGACCGGCTCAACGAGGCCGGGCTTGCTGCCGGCGACCTGATCCTGCTGTCGTCCCCCGGCGGCGATTTGAATCAGGCCGTGATCATGGGCGAGATGATCCGATCGCGCGGGCTGGCCACCGCGGTCGGCACCGCCGATGGCTCCGGCCGCGTCAAGCCGGGTTACTGCGCCAGTGCCTGTGTGCTGGTCTATGCCGGCGGCAAGCCCCGCTTCGGGGTTCTGGGCTCGGCACTGGGCGTTCATCGCTTTGTCACAACAAAGGCTACCAGCGATCCTGTCGCCGACACCCAAAGAATCGCGGGCGCGGTGCTGGGCTACATGACCAAAATGGGGGTCTCGTCATCCGTCGTCGAGGCAATGTCCGAAACCAGGGAGATCCGTTGGCTCAGCCCCCAGCAGGCCCTGAGCATGAACCTCGTTACCGATCCTGTCGGCAAACCTTGAGACCAAAAGTCTCGAAGGCCCGGACCGATAATAGCGCGGGATCAGCCGGCCGCACCGGGGCCGATTAACCGCACTCGTTCACCACGGTCTGAAAATGCGCCGGTGTTCGAGGCAAAAAATTGCCGTCCGGCGCAATCTTTAGTCCCTCATCCCGACAAATTCAGTTATGCAAAGACGCGGTAACCGGCTCCGCGCGCAGGCGCGCCAACCGGTTTCCACTGCCGGCACAGACACATAAACCATGCCCTGAGCGGCCTCGGCCAGTCGGCGGCAGAACGACAAAAAGCAGACGCGCGTGCAGCTTTACCTTCCGATCGCCGACATTCCGGTCAATGTTTTCCTCATCCTGGCGATGGGCGCGGCGGTTGGTTTCGTCTCCGGCATGTTCGGCATCGGCGGCGGCTTCCTGATGACGCCACTGCTGATCTTCGTCGGCATCGCGCCCGCCGTCGCGGTCGCCTCGGTCGCCAGCCATATCGCGGCCTCCTCGTTTTCCGGCGCGCTGTCCTACTGGCGAAGGCGCGCCATCGATCCACTGCTGGCATTGGTATTATTGAGCGGCGGCACGATCGGCACCGCGCTCGGCGTCTGGACCTTCACGCTGCTGCGCTCGCTCGGCCAGCTCGATCTGATGATCGCGATGTCCTACGTCATCCTGCTGACCACCGTCGGCGGGCTGATGTTCTGGGAAGGCCTGCGGGCGCTGCTGCGGACCCGCCGCGGCGGTGCTGCCACGATCCGGCGCCCGGGCAGCCATGGCTGGATCCACGGCCTGCCGCTGAAGATGCGTTTCAAGCGCTCCAAGATCTATCTGTCGGTGATCCCCGTCGTCGCGATCGGCCTGATCATCGGCTTCATCGGCGCGGTGATGGGCATCGGCGGCGGCTTCATCCTGGTGCCGCTGATGATCTACGTGCTGCGGGTGCCGACCTCGACCGTGATCGGCACCTCGATGGTGCTGACACTGGTCACCATGGTGTTCGCCACCATGCTGCATGCGGTCACCAACCATCTGGTCGACGCCGTGCTGGCGCTGATCCTGATGATCGGCGGCGTCACCGGCGCGCAGTTCGGCGCCCGCGCCGGGCAAAAGATTCGCGGCGAACATCTGCGGCTGTTGCTCGGGCTCCTGGTGCTCGCGGTCGGCGTCCGCTTCGCCATCGAACTGGTGATCCGGCCCGAAGAGTTGTTCACGATCCGGGAAACCGGAGGCGCCGGATGATCGCGCGCGTCCCGCTCATGCTTGCCGCCTTGCTCGGTGCGGCGCTGGCCGCGTCGCCCGCGCTGGCCGAACGGCTGATCGTGTCGGTCTCGAACCATCGCGTCACGGTGACACCGAACTATTCCGGCGAAGAACTGGTGCTGTTCGGCTCGGTCGAAAAGGACGCCTCGACGCCGGCCAGCCGCAACAATTACGATCTCGTGGTGACCGTTGCCGGCCCGCGCGCCGACATGGTGACGCGCCGCAAGGAACGCAAGTTCGGCATCTGGATCAACACCGATTCCCGCCAGTTCCTGCAGGTGCCGAGCTATCTGGCGCTGTTCTCCAACCGGCCATTCGACACCATCGCTTCGCCGGAAGTGCAGCGGCGGCAGCAGCTCGGGCTGAACAACGTGTTGCTGACCCAGCGCGTCGGCCCTGACTACGCCGATGTGGTGCCGAACGATGCGTTCCGCAGCGCCTTCGTCCGGCTGCGGACCGAGCACGGGCTCTACCGCGAGGCAACCTCGGCGGTGACGTTCCTGACACCGACGCTGTTTCGCACCGGGATTCCATTGCCGGCGGAAGTGCCGATCGGCACTTACGATATCGAGATCAAGCTGTTCGCCGACGGCGCGCTGGTGACCAAGACTGAGACCGCGTTCGAAATCGTCAAAGTCGGCTTCGAACAGTTCGTCGCCACCACCGCGCGCCAGAACGGTTTTGTCTATGGCCTCGTTACGGCCTTCATGGCGTTGATGACCGGCTGGATGGCCTCGATCGTGTTCCGGAAGGATTAGATTCAGGCGCCGTAGGGTGGGCAAAGCGAAGCGTGCCCACCATTCGGGATCAAGCGGAGGATAGACGGTGGGCACGGCGCAAGAGCGCCTTTGCCCACCCTACGATTTTCCGAAGAACATTCCGACGCCCATCGCCAGCACGCTGAGCAGCATCGCCGCGGTCGACAGCCAGCCCAGCCAATACAGCGGGCCGCGGATCGCGAAATGGCCCATCACATCGTTGCGGCGGGCCATGAACATCAGCAGCACCATCACGGGAACGGCGAGCACCCCGTTGACGACGGCGCTCCAGTAAAGCGCCGCGATCGGATCGATCGCGGTGAAATTGAGCGCGATGCCGATCGCCGCAGAGAACGCCAGTACGGAATAGAACGCGACCGCTTCCCTTGGTTTGCGCGCCAGCCCGACCGGCCATCGCCGCGCTTCGCCGACCGCATAGGCGGTGGCGCCGCCGAGCACCGGGATCGCCAGCAATCCGGTGCCGACGATGCCGAGCGCGAAAATCACTTCCGCGAATGCGCCGGCAATGGGACGCAACGCTTCCGCCGCTTGCGCCGAGGTCTGGATGTTGGTCTTGCCGGCGGCATGCAGCGTCGCCGCGGCGGTCACGATGATCGACAGCGCGATCAGGTTGGAGAACGCCATGCCGACGATGGTGTCGGCACGGATGCGATGAAATTCCTTCTGCGCGCCGTAGTGCCTGTCGATCAAAGGCCGCTTGGTCACGTCGACGCGCTGGTCTTCGGCCTCCTGCGAGGCCTGCCAGAAGAACAGATAGGGCGAGATCGTGGTGCCGAGGATCGCAACGATGGTGGTGAAATAGTCCGCGCTCCAGGTCAGGCGCGGCACCAGGACGCCGGCCAGCGCCTCGCCCCATGACACATGGGCGAAGGCCAACGCGGCGACATAGGCGAACAAGGTTAGCGTCAGCCATTTCAGCACCGATACGTAGCGTTTGTAGTCGAGGAAGATCTGCGCCACGACGGAAGTGACGCCATAGAGAACCACGTAGACGATGGCGTGGCCGCCAATCAGCAGCTTCGAGGCGTCTGCCATGGCGGCGAGATCGGCGGCGATATTGACTGTGTTGGCGATGAACAGCAGCGCCACCACGACGTTGAGCAGAAACGGCGAATAGTGCCGGCAAACGTTGCCGGAGATGCCGTGCCCGGTGACGCGGCCGACGCGCGCGGAGATTTCCTGGATCGCCGCCATCAGCGGAAAGGTCAGCAGCATGGTCCAGCCGATGCCGTAACCGAGCTGCGCGCCGGCCTGGCTGTAGGTGCCGATCCCCGACGGATCGTCGTCGGACGCGCCGGTGATCAGGCCGGGGCCGAGTGCTTTCAGAAAATTGCGGAAGCCGAACGGCTCCTTGGCCACAGCCTTCGAGGCCGGCTTGTCGCTGCCGGGCTTCTCGCCGTGGGGATTCGAATGTTTGCGATCTGACATGTCCGATTCCAGCCGCCGCGACAACGAACCGGCCGGGGTCCGGTTCCAATCGAGGAACCTAGGCAGGGGAAGCGAGCAAGGCAATGCCATCGATCAAACGCGCTATGACGGCTCGATGACGGAGCCCGATGGGACCGCCGTCACGGGACGAGTCACCAGATAGATGCCGAGCGCGACCGGAATGATCCCGAGCAAATCGCGAAATTCAACCTGTTCGCCAAGCACCAGAAAAGCGAACAGCATGCCGAGCGGCGGCATCAGGAAATGATAGGCGCTGGCAGCGGTCGCGCCGCACACCTTCAACAGGTGAAACCACAAGAGATAGGCGAGGATCGATCCGCCCAGCACGAGGAAGGCGAAGGCGCCAAGCAACCGCGGGCTCGGCACGATGTCGCCGACATCGGAGAACGTGAGCGCGACCGGCAGCAGCACGATGCCGGCGGCAAGATTCTGCACGCCGTTACCGACCCAGAGGCTACCCTTCGGCGCCAGCACCTTGAACAGGATGGTGCCGACCACGATCGAGGCCAATGAGGCCAGCGTGAACGTAATGCCGTGCAGGCTGTCTGACCCCACCGACATGCGGTGCCAGACGATGAAGCCGACACCGGCGATGCCGAGCACCAACCCGGTCACCTTGCGCCAGGTCAGCGCCTCGCCGAGAAAGACGGCCGCGAGCACCGCGGTGAACACCGGGTTGGCGCTGACGATGAGTCCGCCCAGGCCGGCCGACACGGTCTGCAGCCCGGTGTAGCCGAGCCCGAGATAGAGCGCATTGTTGGCAACGCCGAGAATCGCAAACACCACCGCATCGCGCCATGTCAGCGACGACCAGGCCTCGCCGCGCAACGCCGTGATTGCAAGAATCACAATTCCCGCCAGCGAAAACCGCGCCGTCAGCAGGATCAGCGGCGGGCAATCGGTGACGCCGATCTTGCCGGCGACGAAGGCGAAGCTCCAGAGCAGGCAGAACAACGCGATATAGAGTGGCAGCGGATTGAAGCCGGCGCGGGGAACCGCGACCGAGGGGGCGAGCGACATGGGAAATCTCCTTTCCCATCACGTAGGCCCTCGCCTTGATATTCGGAAATTAAATGATAAACTGACCATCAGTGGATTTATAAATGGAGCATTTGCATGCTCGATCTGGAATTGCTGCGCAGTTTCGTCTCGGTGGTCGATGCCGGCGGTTTCACCCGTGCCGGCGAGCGGGTCCATCGCACCCAGTCCACCGTCAGCCAGCAGATCAAGCGGCTGGAAGACGATGTCGGGCAGCCGTTGTTGAACCGCACCGGCAAAGACGTGACGCCGACGGAGGCCGGCGAGCGGCTGTTGTCCTATGCGCGGCGGCTGTTGGCGCTGGCCGAAGAAGCCCGCGACGTGATGGCCCGTCCGGGCAGCGAAGGCGCGGTGAAGCTCGGCATCCCCGAGGATTTCGCCGCCTATCGCCTCGCCAAATTGCTGGCGACGTTTTCGCGTTCGCGGCCCGGCCTGCGGCTCGACGTCCGCGCCGACCAGAGCACCTATCTGCGGCGCGACATCGAACGCGGCGACCTCGATCTCGCGCTGCTCAAGCGCGACGCGGGCGAAAAGGGCGGCATCGCGGTCTGGCCCGAGAAAGTCCACTGGGTCACCAGCAAGACCCACCCGGTCGATATCAAATCAGGCTCTGTGCCCCTGATCGGCTTTCCGGCGGGCTGCCTCTATCGCTCGCGCGCGATCCATGCGCTCGAAAGCGCCGGACGTTCCTGGCACATGGCCTATACCTCGTCGGGCCTCGCCGGCATTCAGGCTGCGGTCGCTGCCGGACTCGGTCTCAGCATCCTGTCCGACATCGCCATCCAGGCCGATCATCGCATGCTGACGGCCAAGGATGGTTTTGCGCCGATCGACAGGACGGAAGTGGCACTGGTGGCCTCGCCCGACGCCAGCCCGGCAACGCTGCGGCTCGCCGATCGTCTCGCCGAATTCTGCGATACGGTGCAGGCGAAGGCGGCATAGGGATTACATTACGCAGACGGTGCGCTCCCTCTCCCGCTTGCGGGGGAGGGCTGGGGTGGGGGTGCCTCGACAAGTGTGCTCGTGGATAGATTTCCCCCACCCGCCGCGCGAAGAGCGCGTCGACCTAAGAGCGAGCTTCGCTCGTCTCGACCCCGCAAGCGGGAGAGGTAAGAAAGCCAATCAATAGCACCGCGACGCGGCGATGGCGTGGAGCTTGTTGTCGCCGAGCACATGGGCCATCAGGCCCGGCGCGCGAAAGATTTTCGCGAAGGCCGGATCGCGAATGCTCAGCCCGCCGGTATAGGCGCCGAAGGCCGGCATCACCGCGCGCTCGCCGTCGGAGGCGAAACAACGGCGCTCGATCGAACGGCCGCGGGTCGGCACCCGGGCCTTGGGATGCAGATGGCCGGCGATCTCGCCGGATGCACCGGTCGGCTCGTGGCGAAACACGATCGGCCCGATCGCAACTTCGCTGGCGACCACGCCGCCGAGATCGGACGGCAGCGCCGGATCGTGATTGCCCGAAATCCAGATCCAGTCGCGCCGCACCTGCATCGCGGTCAATGCCTCGCGATCAGGTTCCGACAGCCGTTCATGCGCATCGCGGTCGTGAAAGCTGTCGCCGAGCGCGATCACGACGGAGGGATCATGCCGCGCGATCACGGCGGCCAGCCGGCTCAACGTCGCCACGGTATCGTAGGGTGGCAGCAGCACGCCACGCGCGGCGAAGCTGGAGCCTTTTTCCAGGTGCAGGTCGGAAACCACAAGCAGTCGCTGCTCCTGCCAGAACAGCGCGCCGGAAAGATCGGCAAAAAAAGCCACGTCGGCAATGGCAACCCTGGAGACGCGCATGTCCTGATCGTATCCCGAAACCTGCGCCGCTGCCGTCACGTTTTATCCCGTCGCCTCTTTGACCAGCTCATCGGCGGCTTCCGCCAGCAACTCGTCGGCCGCCTCGCCATAAACGGACTCGCGGCCGATTTCCAGCATCACCGGCACCGCCAGCGGCGAAACATGGTCGAGTTCCCGGTGGGTGATTCGCCCCTGAATTCGCGAGAGCATATCACCCAATCGCTTGAGATCGAGCAACCCGGTGGCGGCATCGGCGCGCGCGGCGCGCAGCAGCACGTGGTCGGCCTGGTGCTTGCGCAGCACGTCATAGATCAGGTCGGTCGAGAACAGCACCTGGCGGCGGGATTTTTCCTCGCCGGTAAAGCGCCGCGCGATCAGGCCGGAGATCACCGCGCAGGTCCGGAAGGTGCGTTTCATCAGCGCAGATTCGGCAAGCCACGCCTCGAGATCGTCGCCCAGCATGTCCGGATCGAACAGCGCATTGAGATCGAGCTTGCCGTGGCGGATCATGAACGACATGTCGCCGAGCCCCCACACCGCCAGCGCATATTCATTGGCGACGAAGCCGAGCGGCCGCACCCGCATCCGCTCCATCCGCCGCGTCAAGAGCATGCCGAGCGTCTGGTGCGCCAGCCGCCCCTCGAAGGGATAGCAGACGAGGTAATGCTTGCTGCCGCGTGGGAACGTCTCGACCAGCAACTCGCGCACCGCCGGCACCCGCGAAAAGTCCTTTTGCAGCGACAGCCAGTCGCGCACTTGTTCGGGCAGCGCCTTCCACTGGCGCTGGTCGTCGAGCAGCTTGCGGACACGCTCGGCGAGATAGGTCGAGAGCGGAAATTTGCCGCCCATATAGGAAGGCACCTTGGCATCCCTGTCGTTGGCGCGCGAAACGTAGACGTTGTCTTCGGCCAGCGCTTCGTAGCGCACCACCTCGCCGCCGAAGACGAATGTATCGCCGATCACGAGGCCTTCGATAAAGGCCTCCTCGATTTCGCCGAGCATGCGGCCGCCGCGGCCCAGCGCGCCGGTCAAGCCGGAACCGCCGCCGCGCGAGCGCACCAGTTTGACCTTCAGCATGGTGTCTTCGACGATGGTGCCGACGTTGAGGCGGTAGCTCTGCCGCACGCGGGGATTGGCGACGCGCCACCTCCCGGATTTGTCCTGCCGGATCCGCGCGAAGCGCTCGTAGGTCTTCAGCGCGTAGCCGCCGGTGGCGACGAAATCGACCACGTCGTCGAAGTCGGTGCGCGTCAGGCCCGAATAAGTCGCCGCCGTCAGCACTTCCGCGTAGAGTTCGTCGGAGAGAAACGGCTCGCCGCAGGCGCAGCCGAGCACGTGCTGTGCCAGTACGTCGAGCGCGCCGGTTCGCAGCGGCGGCGTGTCCTGCGCATTGTCGGCGATGGCGTCGATCGCCACCGCGCATTCCAGCACCTCGAAACGGTTAGCGGGCACCAGGACGGCGCGCGAGGCTTCGTCGATGCGATGGTTGGCACGGCCGATCCGTTGCATCAGCCGCGACGATCCCTTGGGCGCGCCGACATTGATGACGAGATCGACGTCGCCCCAGTCGACGCCGAGGTCGAGCGAGGAGGTGCAGACCACGCCTCGCAATTTGCCTGATGACATCGCGTCCTCAACCTTGCGGCGCTGCGCGACGTCGAGCGAGCCGTGATGCAGGGCGATGGCGAGGCCATCGTCGTTCATGCGCCAGAATTCCTGAAACAGCATTTCAGCCTGGCTGCGGGTGTTGACGAAGATCAACGTAGTCTTGTTTGCCTTGATCAAATCATACATCTCGACGAGCGCATGGCGCGCGCTGTGGCCGGCCCATGGCAGCCGCTCTTTGGTGTCGAGCATTTCGACGATCGGGGCTGCGGCGCCGCCGGCGACCACGATGTCGGCGGAGACTTCCTTAGCCTCGCGCTGCGGCACCAGGAACCGGGCCAGCGATTCCGGCTCGGCGACCGTTGCCGACAGGCCGATGCCGCGCATCTCGGGCGCCAGCCGCCACAGCCGCGCCAGTCCGAGCGAGAGCAAATCGCCGCGCTTGGAGGTGACCAGCGCGTGCAACTCGTCGAGCACGATGCGTTTCAGCGATCCGAACAGAAACGGCGCATCGTCGGACGACAGCAGCAGCGCCAGTTGCTCGGGCGTGGTGAGCAGGATGTCGGGCGGATAGCGCCGCTGCCGCTGCCGCCGCGACACTGGGGTATCGCCGGTGCGGGTCTCGACCTTGACCGGCAGGCCCATCTCCGCAATCGGCGTCTCCAGGTTGCGCGCGATGTCGACCGCGAGCGCCTTCAGCGGCGAGATATAGAGGGTGTGGAGGCCGCCGGAGCGTTTGACGCCGCGGCCGGTGGAAATGATTTCGCTGCTTGCGAGATGTGCTCCCTCCCCCCTTGCGGGGGAAGGAGAAGAAAGTTGCTGCTCACTCAGTTCCACCAGCGTCGGCAGAAATCCCGCCAGTGTCTTGCCGGCGCCGGTCGGCGCAATCAGCAATGCCGAACGATCGTCGCGGGCCTTGGCCAGCAGTGCGAGCTGATGCTCACGCGGCGACCAGCCGCGCGACGCGAACCACCGGAGAAAACGGTCCGGCAACAGCGCAGCCGTTTCGAGCGGCGTTACGGGTAAGGGATCTGATGACGGCACGCCCCAAGAGGTAAGCGGTCGGGGCCACTTCGTCGAGGGTCTTACGTCACCTCGCCCCGCTTGCGGGGAGAGGCAAAGGCCGCCCTTGGCGGCCGTCTTAAAAGAAGAACGCCGAAGCTCGCTTCGGCTATCGCACAGCGCCGGGTGAGGGGGTACAGGTCTATCGATTGACCGCTGTGCTCGCGGAGAGAGCCCCTCACCCTAACCCTCTCCCCGCAAGAGCGGGGCGAGGGAATCACACCGTCGCGCTACTCGCTGACCGCCTTTTCCGAAATCTGCCATTCCTTGCCGTCGAAGATCGAGATGTGCAGCGTCTTCATCGGCGAGTAGTCGTCAGGCGTGTAGCTGAAATTGATGTCGTCGAGGAAGAACGGCGAGTGGAATCCGGCCAGCGTCGATGCGTTCTTCAGGACGTTGGCCCGGGTCAGGTCGTCGCCGCAGCGGCGCAGGATTTCGCCCATCGAGACCGCCTGGCCGTAGCCGGCATAGGCGATGGTGTTGTCCGGATCGATATTTGGCAGATACTTGGCGCGCAACGCCTCGAACGCCATGACGTCCTTGTCCTTTTCCCACTTGCCCGGACCGGCTTCCTTGGAATAGCGGATGGCGACGATGTCCTTGGCGTTCTCGAGGCCCGCGGCTTTGAGAATCGAAAGCCCGGTCGAACCCGCCGACAGCAGTTGCAGCGGCTTCCAGCCGAGTTCGACCACCTTGCGGATCGACTGCGACGTCGCCTTGCCGGTGGTGATGTTATAGAAAACATCCGCGCCCGACTTCGAGAGATTGATCAGCTGGCTGTCAACCGTCGGCTCCGTCAGGTCGTAGGTCTGCTCCATGATCACCTGGGCAGTGCCGCCGGCGTCCGCCAGCACCTTCTTGAAGGGGCCAAGGAAGTCGCGGCCGAAATCGTCGTTCTGGTAGAGGATGCCGATCTTGCCGTTCGGCTTGGTGGCGACGACGTGCTTGGCGAGAATCCGTGCTTCGGTCGGATACAGCGGCAGGCCCGCCATGGTCCATTTGTTGTTCTTCGGATCGTTCCACTTCGAGGCGCCGGTGTTGAGCAGCAACTGCGGCACACCCTTCGAATTCAGATATTTGTGCACGGCGGTCTGCGGCGCGGTGCCGAGCGAGCCGTACAGCGCCAGCACTTCGTCCTGCTCGACCAGCCGCCGCGTCGCCTCGACGCATTTCGGCGGGCTATAGGCGTCGTCCATGGTGAGGAACGTGACCTTGCGGCCGTTGATGCCGCCCTTCTCGTTCAGACTCTGGAAATAGGCCTCGCCGATCCGCCCGAGCACGCCATAGATCGACCCGGGGCCGGAATGCGGCACGGTCTGTCCGATCTTGATCTCGGTGTCGCTGGAGCCCGGATCGTATTTCTTGTCCGCGGCCCA